>CANDMD010000139.1 GCA_947385725.1 uncultured Lachnospiraceae bacterium
GATCCTGAACTGTGACTGGAGTTCAGACGTGTGCTCTTCCGATCTTCTCTCCTTACCCTAAATTACGCCCTTTGCCCTATCTTAACACAGTTGGCGGAAATAATCCACTGCTTTTCGCTTTCTATAAACTTTGAAACATAATGTAGATTATTCGGTCTCGCCCTGTCTGCTTTCATCATGATACCGTCTGGCTGCAACAAATTCTTATCATTTCCTAAAAATACTTATCATTTGGCCGGATATTTTCGGAAAAGTTCTTTATACTAAATCAGGATAGAAAAGGAAACACTTAAGGGAGCAGTGCCATGAAACAGACCATAACCTTCCACGATAAGCGGAAGCATTCAAAAAACAGACAGGCCGACCGGAATCTCAGCCTGAAAATAGAACAGAACGCAAAAACCATTACCGTCACACTGGAAAGAGAAGCAGGGAAAACGGAAACCTGTACTTTCAAGACCCTCACCTTCCCGCTGGAAGACAGCGGAACAGACCGGTCAAGCTGGTTCGACCATGTAGAAACCGTGGCAAGTGATGCGCCTCTGGAGTACTCCGGGGAGCATTTCTCCGTCTGCGATCTTCTGGAGGATCTCACGGCGGACGATGATGCCTTCCGGATCCTGGCAGACGCCCTGTACTCCATGAGCGGCCTGAAAATGACAAAACCCCTGGCCGCAATGCTGGGAGACAGGACGTTGATGGAACTCGTCTCCGCGCTGGATATCCCCGCAGGGTATGACTCCGCACCGGATTCTGCAGGGGACTCAGGCGCCGGAAGGAGAACGCCTGAGAACGCCATACAGATCCTCAACGCCGAGTTGAACAAGATTTCGAAGAAATAAGGAATAAGAGTTCATGGGCAAACAGAGGCGCCGCCGCAAGAGTGCACAGTCTCATCCATTCCCCTCCCGAGAGGTGGGATGTGCCGAATGCCTGGATCAGAAAGGGAATCTCCGTCACCGCAAACTGCAGGCAGAAGCCCAACGCACAGGCCGCGATCATCAGTTTATTTCCCAGATGATCCATGCGGAAGACAGATTTCCCCGTATCCCGCATACCTATAGCGTGGAACAGCTGAGAGATCCCCAGCACCGTGAAAGCGTAAGTCTGCGCCTTGGACAACAAATTGGGATTCGCCAGCAGACGGGAGATTCCCGCAGGTGTCAGAGGCAGGCTGTTTGCCCGCAGCAGGGCGCAGGGCAGCATCAGGAATGCCGTCAGGCTGATGGCTCCGATCAGCACGCCGTAGAAACAGGTACAGGCAAGTCCCCCTCTGGCGAAAAGGCTTTCCTGTGCCTTTCTGGGCCGCTGCCGCATGAGACTTTTTCCGTCATTCTTATCCACTCCCAGTGCCAATGCCGGAAGGGAATCCGTGATCAGGTTGATCCACAGGATATGGCTGGACTTTAAAGGCGATGCCAGGCCGCAGAGCACCGCCACAAACATGGTAATGATCTCTCCCAGGTTGGAGGACAATAAAAATATTACCGATTTGCGAATATTTTCATAGACGCCCCTGCCCTCCTCTATGGCTCTTCGTATGGTGGCAAAATTATCGTCCGTCAGGATCATGTCGGCCGCCTGCCTCGCCACATCCGTGCCGTTCATGCCCATGGCAATGCCGATGTCCGCCGCTTTCAGTGAGGGCGCGTCATTGACCCCGTCCCCGGTCATGGCTACGATCTCTCCTCTTTTCTGGAATCCATCCACGATCCGCACCTTCTGTGCCGGAGAAACCCTGGCAAAAACCCTGTTGGTCTCCAGCCGTCTGATCAGGTTCTCGTCGGACAGCCGGGTCAGTTCCTCCCCCGTCATACACTGATTCCTGTTTTCCACAATGCCAAGCTGTCTGCCTATGGCGAAAGCAGTGTCCACATGGTCCCCCGTGATCATTACCGTGGTGACACCCGCCTCCTTGAAATCCGCCACGGCGCCTGCGGCCTCCGGCCTGGCCGGGTCACGCATTCCCACCAGCCCCAGCAGCACCAGCCCCTCTTCCCTGGCCTCCTTCGCGTTCCGCCGCATGGCCACAGCCAATGTGCGCAGCGCCTCACCGGACATTTCCCTGACTGTCGCCTGAAGCTGCCGGATATGGTGCTCTCCCAGGCGGACAATCCCCCTGGAGGTCCATATTTCCGTGCATCTCTTCCACACCTCGTCCGGCGCTCCCTTGGTGAAGCTGATGCTCCGGTACGGCTCATAGCCTGCCGCACGGAGTTCCCCTCCGGTGACACCAGCCCTCTGACGCGCTTCGTATCCCGCCGCATGCAGTTCTCCCATGCCTGAATCGGTGATCCTGTGCAACGTGGTCATCATCTTCCTATCGGAATCAAAGGCAAGTTCACCGATCCTGGGCATCCGGCGCTCCAGTTCCTCCCTCTGTATCCCCGCCCTTGAGGCCATGTCCAAAAGCGCCAGTTCCGTAGGATCCCCCATTCCCTGACCCTGTCCCAGGGAAGCGTCGTTGCAGAGCGCCATCCCCTGGAAAAATTCCGGGCAGAGGTTCGGCGATACCTCCGTCGCCTCCATACATTTCCCGCCTATGGCCACCTTCTCCACCGTCATCCGGTTCTGGGTCAGGGTACCCGTCTTGTCGGAGCAGACCACGCTGACGGCTCCCAGCGTTTCCACGGAGGGAAGCCTTCTCACAATGGTATTGACTTTGACCATCCTGGTCACGCTGAGGGCGAGGCATATGGTCACCACCGCAGGCAGTCCCTCCGGCACCGCCGCCACCGCCAGCGAGATCGCCGTGATCAGCATTTCCCCCACATTGCGGCGCTGAATCACTGCCAGTCCAAACAGCGCGGCACAGAGAAGCAGGGACAGGAAGCTCAGGATCTTTCCCAGTTCCCCCAGCCGCTTCTGCAGAGGGGTCATTTCCTCTTTTGCCCTGGTGATCATCTCCGCGATCTGTCCCAGTTCCGTCTGCATGCCTGTGGCAGTGACGACCCCCTCCCCCCTGCCGTAAGTCACTATGGTGGACATATAGGCCATATTATATCTGTCCCCCAGAGGCAGATGCTCTCCCCTCCGCCCCACAAAGGCGGCGTCCTTTTCCACAGGCAGGGACTCCCCCGTAAGGGCGGATTCCTCTATCTTAAGGTTTGCCGTGGCCGTCAGACGCAGGTCGGCAGGGATCTGACAGCCCGCCTCAAGGCAGACAATGTCCCCTCTCACCAACTCTGCCGCAGGGATTTCCTTCCGCTTTCCCCCGCGGATCACCACCGCTTTGGGGCTGGCCAGTTTCTTTAAGGATTCCAGGGCTTTCCGCGCTTTTCCCTCCTGAAGCATCCCCACAATGGCGTTCATGAAAATTACCACCCC
Organism: uncultured Lachnospiraceae bacterium; assembly: GCA_947385725.1. Taxonomy (GTDB): domain Bacteria; phylum Bacillota; class Clostridia; order Lachnospirales; family Lachnospiraceae; genus Acetatifactor. The sequence continues at coordinate 3,328 of CANDMD010000139.1, forward strand.
GATAATCACAGCGTCGCTGGTCTCCTTCAGCAGCATGGAGACCACCGCCGCCACAATGAGCACGTAGATCAGCGGGTCGTTCAGCTGTTCAAAGAAGGACTCGATGACAGTCTTCTTCCTTTCCCCCTTCATTTCGTTCCTGCCGTCCCGGGCAAGGCGGATGGCGGCATTCTTGTCCGTAAGTCCCTGTTTCAGGTCGCTTTCCAGTTGTTGTAAGGTTTCCTGTATGCTGCACTGTTCAAACACGGCAAATCCCTCCCGAAGCTTGTTTGCTTATGCATTCTATGCTTCCGGGAGGGAAAGTAGTCCAATTTTTATTTGATTTCAGCCATACGAATATATAGCAAAGATGCTCAGGCTTTTTTCAGACAGAACATATCGATCAGGCTCTTTAACACCTTGGTCTGGGCGCTTAACTCCTCGCTGGTCGCCGCACTCTCTTCCGCAATGGCGGAATTTGTCTGTACCACGGAAGAGATCTGGCTGATCTGTTCCTGTACATCCGAGACGGCAGTCGCCTGGACACGGGAATCTTCCGCAATCTGATTGGTAGTCACCATGACCTGATTTGCGCCCGCCACGATCTCCTCCAGCCGTGAAGCCATTTCGCTGGCAATCCTGGAGCCATGTTCCACTTTTTGCATGGAACTCTCGATCAATTCCGTTGTCGTCTTCGACGCCTCTGCGCTTTGTCCCGCGAGGGTGCGCACTTCCTCGGCCACCACCGCAAAGCCCTTGCCGAATTCACCCGCCCGCGCCGCTTCCACCGCTGCGTTCAGGGCCAGGATATTGGTCTGTGACGCAATGTTCTCAATGGTCTTAATGATTTTACTGATTTCGTTGGAACTGCTATTGATCTCCTGCATGGCGCCAATCATCTCCTGCATCTTCTGATTGCTCTCCATGATCTGGGCGCCCACCGTCTCAACAATCTGGCTGGCCTGCTGCGCGTTTTCCGCGGATTGTGAGATACGCTGAGAAATCCCCCGCACATTTGTTTCCAACCCCTCTACCGTGCTGGCCTGCTCCACGGAACCCTGGCTCAGCGACTGAGCGCCTACCGCCATCTGGTCGGCGCCGCTGGAAACATGGTCGGTGCTCTCCATGATTTGTGACATGGTTCCGTTCAGTTTTACAAGAATCTCGTCCAGTGATTCCTTTATGGACACAAAGTCTCCCACATAATCCTGAGTCGCCTTCACGGAAAGATCGCCGTCCGAGATTGATTCCAGTACATCCGCGATCTCACCGATATATCCTTTCAGACTGTCCATCATGTTTTTAAAAATACGTGTCAGGCAGCCTATTTCGTCATTGGAACGGATGTCGATCTGTAATGCCCTATTATCCTTCAACCCCAGTTCCCCGCGTTCCATCCTCTGCGCAAGACCGGTAAGTTTCGCAAGAGGGCCGGAAACGGCACGCAAAACATAATAAGACATAATCAATATACTCAAAACAACCGCAACTGCGCCTACCAGACATGCCATCTTCACCGTCCGGTTGATCTGTCCCACAGCTGCCTCCATGGAAATACCGGCAAAGAGCAGACCGTTAATCTTGCCGTTCTCATCTCTCGTGGGCATATAAGAGCATATATGCTCCACTCCCAGAATCTCTGCCCTGCCCACATAACTCTCCCCCCGGTCCAGCACAATGGCAGCCAGGTCGCTGGAAAGCTTCGTTCCCACAACTCTCGAACCATCCTGTTGGATAGTGGTGTAGGCCCTTTCGTCCCATTCAAAGATCGTAAACTCACAATTCATTCTATCCTTTAATTCATCCAGCAGTACATTCCTGTCTTCCGGCCCGGTATAGCCGTCCAGCTCATAGGCCAAAACATTAGTCGCATTGACACATTGATTCTCCAGCAGGCTCATGGCCAGATTATAAAACATGTTGATGCACAGTGTAACGACAAACAGCATACTGACAACCAGCAGGCAGGTCATCAAAGCGTTTATCCTACGTCCTAAATGTCTTACTCTTTCGTTCTTCATTTGTCCTTACTCCACATACCAATAAATATTTTGAGGCAAAAACCCAATAAATTAATTTTATAAAAAAACAGATTAAATTGCAAGGAAAAAATCACTGCCATGCGTCCCCGTTCAAGAATTTCCAAGCAGCAGCTTCGTGTACTTTTCCCTGGGATTATGAAAGATTGCTTCGGTCTCCCCGCACTCGATAATCCTGCCCTCCTTCATGACCATGATCCGGTCGCACATCTGATAGACCACATTGATGTCATGGGAGATGAACAGATAGGAAAGGTGCATCTCCTGCTGCAGCTTCTGCATCAGTTCCATGATCTGCGCCTGAATGGTCACATCCAGCGCAGACACCGGCTCATCCGCCACAATCATGCCGGGACGGGTGATCAGCGCCTGGCCGATGCTGACGCGCTGCCTCTGGCCGCCGGACAGCTGGGAAGGCTTTCTGTGAAAATATTTGTCCTCCATGCCCACCTTATGGAGCATATCGTAAGCGGCAGCCTCCATATCCTCCCTGGTCATGGCATATGCTTTATCCAGAGCCGCCCTGGCACGCAGCGGCTCCATCAGCAGCCAGCCTATGGTCTTGGAAGGGTTTAAGCTGCTGTAGGGATCCTGAAAAATCATCTGGGGGCGCAGGGTCGTGTGGGTAATCTCTCCCTCCACCTCCTTATTAATCCCCAGTATCGCCTTGGAAAGGGAGGTTTTGCCGCATCCGCTCTCCCCCACCAGCCCCAGGCTTTCCCCGGAATACAGTTCAAAATCCGCGCCGGAAACCACACACTGCTTTTCCCGCCGGGAAAACAGACTGTTATTTCCGTCTCTATAATAAACCGAAAGATTCCTCACCTGAAGGATCGGATTCCTGCCGTCCTGCCCTGTGCACCGCTCCAATTCCGCACACCGTTCCTGCCCTGTGCACCGCTCCAATTCCGCACACCGTTCCTGCCCTGTGCACCGCTCCAATTCCGCACACCGTTCCTGCCCTGCGCCGGCTTCCGCCTCGGATTCCCTGCCTGTGGGAAGCTTCCCGGCCAGTCCGCTTCCCGCAGGTTCACCCATTCCCCTCACTGCTGCAATATTTCTTCTGCGCTTCATCCGGGAAGGGACAGCCTCTATCAACCGTTTCGTATAGGCTTCCCCGGGATTCTGGAAAATATCTTCCGTCTCCCCCAGTTCCACCACTTCTCCGTCCTTCATCACCGCAATGCGATTGCAGAGCCTTCTGGCCAGATTCAGGTCGTGGGTAATAAAGAGCATGGCATTATTCTGCTTTTGATTGATCTCCCGGAGCAGTCCAATGATCTGGTTCTGAATGGTCACATCCAGCGCCGTGGTGGGTTCATCCGCCACGATCAGCCTGGGGTGCAGGATCACTGCCATGGCGATCATGACCCTCTGTCGCATGCCGCCGGACAGCTGGTGGGGATAACAGGAATATACCTTCTCCACCTCCCGCAGCCCCACGGACCGGAAAGCCTCCAGAACCTTCCGCTTCATCTCCTCTCCCCTCAGATCCGTGTGCAGGCGAAGCATCTCCTCCACCTGTTTACCCACTCTCTGGGTAGGATTCAGGGACGTCATGGGCTCCTGGAAAACCATGGACATCCGCGCGCCCTGATACTTTCTGTACAATGCCTTGTCGCAGGGCTTCCCCGCCTCCCGCAGCACCACATCGTCAAAAAGCACACGCCCGGAAGTGATCTGCGCGGAATCAGCCACCAGCCCCATCAGGGTCAGCGCCGTCACGGATTTCCCCGAGCCGGATTCCCCCACAACTCCCAGAACTTCTCCGTCAATCAGTTCCAGGCTCACATGTTTCACTGCCTCCGTATCCTCAAACGCCACGGAGAGATCTTCTATCCTGATCATGATACCCTCTCATTCCTCCGCCTGATTCCCTCACTGAAAAGCGCAAAACCGAGCACCACCCACACTATGGACAGTCCCGGCGCCAGCGCATACCAGGGAGCCGTCCGCAGATACCCCTGGGCATCCGAAAGCATCTTGCCCAGGCTTGCGTCGGGCGGCTGCACACCGATCCCCAGGTAGCTCATGCCCGACTCTGCCAGAATCGCATTGTTAAAGCCGATCATCACGGACACCCAGAACACCGAAAAAATATTGGGCAGGATATGCACGAACAGAATCCGCATCCTGCCCACGCCCATGAGCCTTGCCCTCCTGATATAATCCGCGTCCCGCAGGCGGATAAATTCGCTGCGGACGATCCTGACATAGCTTGGCACAAACACAATGCCCAGGGACAGGATCACATTCTGTCTGCCGCTGCTTAAAATGCTGATGATCACCAGGGTCAGCAATATGCTTGGAAACCCATTGACCGCATCGGTCACACGCATCACGATCTCATCCAGCACACCGCCGAAATAGCCTGTCAACGCCCCCAGCAGAATGCCTGCGGAACCGGAAAACAAAACCACGAGGGTGCTGATGACCACTGTGGTTCCCATTCCCTCCATCACCCGGGAAAAAATGTCCCTGCCGAAATTATCCGTGCCGAAAATATGGAGCAGGGAAGGCGCGTCAAATTTTTCCGCCGCAGACATGGCGGTTGTACTGTAAGGCGTCCAGAAGATGCCCACAATGCCGAGAAGCAAAGCAAGGCCTGTCATCAGCAGACCCGCCGTCAGATATTTATTCCATTTACCTGTGCCGCTTTTTTTCATATTGTCTTTCGTTTCCTCACATTTCCAGACACCCTGTGAACCGCAGAGCCTCCCGTCATGCCGCCAACGGCAATTGGATTTTCTTCTCACTTTTCACTGATCCTGGGATCGATCACCCGGTACAGGATATCCACCAGGAAATACACAAAAATAACCACAAACGTAATATATAAGATTAATATTTCCACCACAGGAAAATCGCGGGTGGAAATGGAACTGATCAGCAGCCGCCCGATACCGGGCAGGCCGAAGACCTGTTCAATGACAATACTGCCTGCCACGATCTCCGCAATAATCATTCCCAGAAAAGTGACCACCGGCATCATGGCGTTGCGCAGCACATGCCCGTACATCACGCGCTGTCTGGTACAGCCCTTGCTGTAGGCGGTGCGGACATAGTCCGCCTGCATCTCCGTCAGCATGGAATTGCGAAGGAATCTGGCGGTCATTGCGATCTTTGGAATGGCAATGGACAGCGCCGGGAACAACAGGTACTTCAAGAATCCAGCGAAGTCCTCCTGATAGCTTACATAGCTGCCGGGAGCAAAGAATTTCAACAGGATTCCAAACAGATAGGTTACAAGGATGCCCAGAAAGAATGAGGGAACCGCCATGGAGGCCTGTGTCACCACCCCCAATACCGCATCCAGGAAATGGCTGCTGCTTCTGGCCCACAGCACCCCCAGGGGAATGGCAATGACTATGATCAGCGCCAGGGATACCGCTGCCAGCCAGAGGGTCACGGGCAGTTTATCCCCGATCAGTTCCGCCACCGGCATCATCTCATTCATATTCCTGGAAAAACGGTAGCTCTCCCCCAGGTCGCCCTGAAGCACATCCGTCACCCAGTTTAAATACCGCTCCACAGGCGGCTTGTTAAGTCCCAGTTCTTCCCGAAGCTGTTCCTCCCTCTCGGGAGTCGCCTCCGTTCCCAGTATGGATGTCACCACATCCCCGGGAATGATCTGAAAAGCGAGGAAAGCAGCCACAGAAACCAGGAACAATGTCATAATGAGAGTAATTAATTTTTTCATAAAGTATTTCATGTGACTGCCACCTCCCTTTGTTTTGTCAAACACTTGGATTTTCTTAGTCCGCGTATTATGCCGAATGAAATTCGGCAGAGGGCTTAGAAAATCTTCATTCCGTTTACACTTTTATTCGGTCCAGAACACCGTGCTCATATCCTGTACATAGACCGGGTAGAACTTGTAGCCGCTCAGCTTCTTATTGATAGCCGTCATGTTGGCGGGAACCTGCAGGAACGCGCTTCCCGCTTCATCACAGAGAATCCTCTGCAGCTGTGCATAATCGTCAATCTTCTGCTGAATGTCCAGGGTCGCCTGCGCTTCCAGATAAAGTGCGTCATACTCCGCATTGGCAAAATTGATAAAGTTCTTCTTGGAGTCTGTCTGGAACCGGTTCAGCAGATATCCGGGCGTGGTATCACAGGTGATGCCGCTGATGGTCGCCTGGTACTGACGGCCATTGTAGATCTCGTCAAGCCATGTACTCCACTCCACCGCCTTGATGGTAGCGTTGATGCCCGCTTCCTTGAGCTGCTCCACCACCACCTCGCCGGTCTGCATGTGGAACTCGTAGTTGGAAGGTATTGCGATCTCCAGCTCCAGTCCGTCCCCATAGCCCGCCTCGGTGAGCAGCTCCTTTGCCTTCTCCACGTTTGCCGTGGTACCGTACGTATCGTTCAGGTCCACATAATTATCCTTGAGTGTGGGAAGCATGGCAGAACTGATGGTGATGCCGTTGCCGCCGCCTACGAAATCATTGATGCTGTCCTTGTCAAGGGCATAGCAGATTGCCTGGCGCACCCGCACGTCATCCAGCGGCGCCACCGCGTTATTCAGGAACAGCGCCTGTACTACATTGGATGCGGAAGCCTCCACATTAAAGCTGTCCTTTAATTCCTGTGCCTGGGAATCCGTCAGATAGGCGTAAA
>CANDMD010000140.1 GCA_947385725.1 uncultured Lachnospiraceae bacterium
AGCGTTCCTCCAGCTCCTCCAGGGGCGTCTTTCCATCTATCACATACTCGTCATTTCCCTTGTCCTCGATGTACTCCTTGTCCTCGTCATATTCATCCAGGATATTGCCCACGATTTCTTCCAGGATATCCTCCATGGCAAGGAGCCCGTCAGTCTGACCGTATTCATCCACCACAATGACCATTTGCAGCTTGTCAGCCTGCATCTCCCGGAACAATTCATTGATATTCTTTGTCTGGGGCACAAAATAAGGCTCCCGCATCAGTCCCTCCAGCTCCCGCAGGGGACAGTTCAGCTTCTCCCCGTCCGCGTGGAAACGCATGGCATCTTTCAGATGCAGGATTCCTATGATATGGTCGATGTTCTCCTCAAAGACGGGATAACGGCTGTTTTTTCCCTCCAGCATGAAGTTTATGGCATCGCTGAGCACCGTATCCGCATCGATGGCAACCACGTTTTTCCTGTGTGTCATGATGTCCTGCGCTTCCTTGTCGCCCAGTTCGAAGATATTGGTGATCATCTCCGCCTCGCTGGCCTGGATCACTCCCTGCTCATGGCCTTCATTGACCATGTTGATGATCTCTTCCTCCGTGACGTCCGCCTCCCCCGACTTATCCCGGATACCGAACAGCCGCAGGATAACGCCTGTGGTCACCGTAACAAGACCCGTAAAAGGAGACAGTATCCTGGTCACAAAGAACACCGGGGTAATACAGGCATACGCCCAGCGCTCCGGGACTCTTGCCGCTACCTTCTTGGGCAGCAGCACTCCCAGGGTCAACACTATGTATAACAGCAGCAATGTGGACAGGACTGCCGCCAGGACCAGGATCGATCTCGCAGGCACCCAGTCAAGCTTTAACTGCCGCTCCGTCAGGGAGGACAGCCATCGGGACATGTATCCAAGCATGGTGCTTAAATGTACCGCTCCCAAGATCACATTGATCAGGGTGGTGATCAGCTGCACCGTATTGACATACTCTGTGGGATTCCCGATGATCTTTTCCAGCCGGAGGGATCTCTTATCCTTATCCTCCTGTGCCCGCCTTTCTATCTCCTTGGTGTTCAGCGCCGTGATCGCCGCGCCGAATCCGTAAAAAAACATGTCTACAAACAGTAATACAAAAAATATGATAATACTGGCCGTAGGTCCGTCGTCATCCATAAATCTGTTCCTCTTTCTTCCTTCCTTTGTTTTTTTATAACATCCCTAAATATACCATTTTGATCTCTGTTCGTCAAGAACCGCATTGATAACACTTATGTATCAAGTTCCAGACTGATCATCAGGGCTTTGTCCACCTTTCTCATGATATCGCCGTCCAAATGGCATACTTTATCCTTCAGCCGCTTCTTGTCTATGGTGCGGAGCTGCTCCAGCAGAACTACGGAATCCTTATCCATATCATAAAGGGACGCGTTCAGTTCTATATGGGTGGGCAGCTTCGCCTTATTCATCTTTGAAGTAATGGCGGCGCAGATAATCGTTGGACTGTGCTTATTCCCCACATCGTTCTGCACGATCAGAACCGGCCTGATCCCGCCCTGTTCAGACCCCACCACAGGCCTTAAATCCGCGTAATATACATCTCCTCTTCTCATACTGCCTCCATGTACGTTTTTCATCTATGTATGGTAGTATAGACACTTTCAGGGAGGCTATTCAGACGATTCATCACTCAAGCTATATAATTCCCCTGCCTTCCGGTAAATTCTGGGGATACGTTTCCCAAGGTCACAGACCAGTTCATAATGAAACCTTCCCGACAGCTCCCCCAGCCGTTCCGCGCTGATCCGCTCCCCGCCGTCGGCGCCCAGAAGCACCACCCTGTCGCCTTCACCCGCCTCGGGAATATGGCTTACATCCACCATGAACTGATCCATGCAGACCCTTCCCAGAACGGGCGCCATCTTCCCGTGAAGCAGCACATATCCCTTGTTCGAAAGACTTCTGGGATAACCATCCCCATATCCTACGGGCACTGTGGCGATGCGCATATCCTCTTTGGCGGTAAACGTGCCTCCATAACTGACGGACTGCCCTTTGCGGAGCGTCTTTACACAGACCAGATGGCTGTACAGCGACAGCGCAGGCCGCAAAGACACCGCCTCCCTGCTGACCTCCTCCGAAGGATACAGTCCATATAAGGCGATCCCTGCCCTTACCGCATCCATATTTGCCTGGGGCAGTTCCAGGATCCCCGCGCTGTTGGAGCAATGCTTTACCGGAATGGTCAGCCCCAGCTTCTCTTTTATCATATGGATAAATCCCTGAAATGTTGCCAGTTGTTTCAGGGCGTCAGCCTTATCACACTCGTCCGCCCTGGCAAAGTGGGTGAATATACCCTCGATCTCAATTCCATCCTGCTCCATCAGGGCTTCCACAAAACGGAGCCCATCCCCGTCCGGCGCCACGCCGATGCGGTTCATCCCCGTATCCACCTTCACATGTACCCTTACCGGCTTTCCCGTCCGCTCCGCCGCTTCCCCCAGCAGGGGAACGGTATCCATGCGGAATACCGCCGGCCTCAGTTCCTCCTCCGCCAGTTGTTTATAGCAATAGGGAAATGTGTAACCCAGGATCAGGAGGGGCTTCCTGATACCCGCATTCCGAAGTATGTGCGCTTCCTCATAAGATGCCACCGCGAAGCCGGACACAAAGTCCAGCGGCTCCAGCGTTTCCGCAATGGGCACGCTGCCATGGCCGTAGCCGTCTGTCTTGATGACGGCGATCATCTTCGTCCTTGCAGCGATTTTACGCTTCATATTCTGCATATTTGCAGCGATGGCGTCCAGATCTACTTCCGCATATCCCCTCTGATAACGCTCCAAGGTTTCTTCCAGTTTCATCATGGTATTTTCCTCGATTCCAGTTCCGTCTTTATTCCAGTTCCGTTTCTACACTTCAATGCCGCTTGTACTGAAAGAAATTGCATCTGCACAGACCGCAGCTGCAAATTTCCTTCGGGCATTTCCGTTTCGAAACTGTTTGTGATTCCAGTTCCGTCAGCGCCTCCGCGATGTCTCCCGCCATACAGCCCCGCCGGCCTTTCCGGGCCGCTGCCGCATCGCCAGCTCTCCCGTGGAGATAGACCGCCAGCGCCGCCGCTGTGAAAGCATCCTCCATCTGAGCCAGCAGCGCACCCGTGACCCCTGAAAGCACATCTCCGCTCCCTGCCGTAGCCATGCCGCTGTTTCCGCAGAGATTACAATATGCGGAACCGCTTTCCCTGCACACAAAAGTCCTGGCATCCTTCGCCACAACAATCACATGGAACCGTTTCGCCAGTTCCGTCCCGTATGTGATCAGGGAACGTTTCAGTTCCTGCACAGGCACACCTGTCAGGCGGGAAAGTTCTCCCACATGGGGCGTCAGCACCACTTTCCGGCCCTTCCTTCCCTGTTCCTCCAGCAGCTGCTGCAGTTCACTGCTTTCCGCCAGCAGGTTCAGGCCGTCCGCGTCAATGACCAGGGGCTTATCCCCATACTTTAAGACCTGGCACAGATTGCTGGCCGCAGACTGGCTTCTCCCGATCCCCGGGCCGATCACCGCCGCATCCGCCCAATCCAGCCCCTCTGCCAGCTCCCACTGGGTTCCGAACAGCACCTCCGGAACCGCCGTCTGGAGAATCGGCCTGTTTTCCTCCGGCGTAATGACCTTTACCATGCCCGCGCCTGTGCGATACGCAGCCTTTGCCGCCAGGACAGCGGCGCCTGCCATGTTGACACTGCCCGCCGCCAGCAGTATTTTCCCGAAAGTACCCTTGTTGCCGTCCTCTGCCCTGCCCGGCAGCAGCGCCTCCGGCTCCCCGGCAAAGGTAAAGGTTTCCGGCTCCCTGCCGAAGAAGCTCCTCTCCGTGATCCCGATGTCCGCCAGAACCACCTCTCCCGCCCACCGGCAGCCCGGATACAGGCAAAGCCCTCTCTTCAGGAAGCCAAAGGTAACCGTGGCATCCGCCTTCACTGCAGTTCCCCGGACACTTCCGGTATCGGAGTCGATGCCGCTGGGGATATCCAGGGCCAGCTTGAATCCCTGGCGGCTTTGAAAATCCGTGACCGCCCGGGTATACTCTCCCGTGATTTCCCTGGAGAGTCCTACCCCGAATAAAGCATCCACCATAATAGTATATTCCGTTCTCCCGGGAATGCTACTGAAATCCACCGGATAGCTTTCTAAAATGTGCCTCTGTGCTTTCCACTGTCCGGATGCCTTCGCGGGATCCCCCACACACCAGACCTCCACCCGCCAGTCCTTTTCCGCCAGCAGCCGGGCCAGGGCAAGACCGTCCCCACCGTTATTTCCAACACCGGCAAGAATCAGCGCGTTCCCCTTTTCCCAGCGTTTTAAAATATAGTCCCGGACGGTCAGGGCTGCACGCTCCATAAGCACCATGCCCGGAATCCCGATCCTGTCTGTGGTGTTACTGTCATACTCCTTCATCTCCCCCGCCGTAACAAGATAACGAACCTGTCTGTCCATTCCGATACCATACCTTTCCATAATCAAAACGACTGCCCTTTTCCCTGGGGCAGTCTTCCGCATGCTCTTCATTCTGTTTTCATCCTGTTTGATCCGGTTTCTATTCTGTTTTCTTATCCTTCTCCTTCAGTTCCTGCTTTTCCGCAGCGCCGGACTTCGGCATCACAGGATGCTGCTCCCCGGGATCATACTCCAGGTCGAACATATCCATGACATCTGCCCCAAAAAGATCATTCATATAAGAATACATGGCATGATTCTTCTGTTCCATCTCCTGTTTTTTGATCAGGCGTTTTTTCAATTCAATGCGGATCTTCGTCACCCATCGGGCGATCTCCTGAATCTGCTCAGTGTTCTCCTGCAGATCCGCATAACAGAATTCCATGGTTGCCAGCATGAGCTGGATATTCAGCTGGTCGATCTGCTTCGGGAGATCCAGCAGTTCATCCTCGTATTCCTCCAGCTTCTCATTGCTATCCTCTATTTTCTGTTTATGCTGCTCAATCTTTTTGGTCTGGGCGCCGGTAGGATGGTCTCCGGCTGCATCCACCATGGTAACGATCTCACCCATAAGCTTTTTCTTAAGCTTTTTCAGTTCTCTTTTCTCAGTGTTCAGCTTGCCCTGACGTTTCAGCAGCGCATTCATCTGATCCTCGATATCCTTGACCGCTTTCCGTTCTTCCTCATCCAGCAGACGATACCATTTGTTGTCCAGCGTCAGTATCGGTATGTTTTTCCCCTGAAGCGCCGCCGTAAAAAGTTCTCTTTTTTCTTTCTCAACACTACGCTTCATAGACACCTCCTGTTATGCCTCTCCGTTCTCTTTCATGTAACGGCTGATATTATAGGAAAGCTTCATCAGGCTGTCGGACAGATGGACATTCTCCACCTGAATCCCCTCCGGCACATTCAGGTCCACATGGGCGAAATTCCAAATGGCACGGATGCCGTTCTTCACTAATTTCTCCGCCACCTCCACAGCGCCTGTCTTGGGAATGGTCAGCACGGCGATATCAATGTCATTGTCCCTCACAAACTGTTCCAGCTGTTCCATGGGCATGACCTTGACGCCCCTGATCTCCCTGCCGGCCAGCTGGGGATCAATATCGAATACTCCTTTAAAAATAAAGCCCCTTCTCTCAAAATTCAGATAATTTCCCAGCGCCTGTCCCAGGTTTCCCGCTCCCACAATGATAAAATTATGTTTGCGGTTCAGTCCCAGTATTTTCCCTATCTCGTGGTATAAGTACTCCACATTATATCCGTATCCCTGCTGTCCAAAGCCCCCGAAGTTATTAAAATCCTGCCGGATCTGGGATGCCGTCACTTTCATCAGTCCACTCAGATCCTGGGACGATATCCTCTCAATTCCCTGATCCTTCAATTCTCCAAGATATCGGAAGTACCTGGGCAGACGGCCGATGACCGCCTGTGATATTTCTTTCTCCTCCAAGAGTATTACCTCCAAAATTGTAACAAGCAGGCTGTTATGCCTGCAAAATAAATTAAAAAATTTATCAATCTAATGATAACACCGTGTTAAAAGTTTGTCAATGAATTGACAGGAGATTTTAAATAAAGTACACTATTTGTGTAACAGTTCAGCCATGCACCAATTTACAAATTGCGCGTGGGGGCTTGCACACAAAGCGCGATATGTAAATTGCTGCATGAGAGGGCTGAACTGTTACCTAATTGTTGTGGTTTTTATGAAATATGAGGAAAAGAAAAATGATACTTTCATGCCAGAATATCTGTAAAGCCTTCAGCGAGAAAAAGGTGCTGGAGCATGTCAGTTTCCATATCGAAGATCATGAAAAGGCGGCGATTGTCGGGATCAACGGCGCGGGAAAGACCACCCTCCTGCGCATCATCATGGGTGAGATGCAGGCTGACGAAGGCTCTGTCACCCTCTCCAAGGACAGAAGCATGGGCTACCTGGCACAGAATGGCGCCGTGGACACCGACAATACCATTTATGGCGAGCTTCTCAGCGTGAAGCAGGATCTGGTAGATCTGGAAGAGCAGATCAGGGCCTGCGAGCTTTCCATGCAGTCCGCGGAAGGCGCAGCGCTGGAGGCGCTGATGAAAAAGTATGCCAATCTCACCCACGCCTTCGAGACAGGGGACGGTTACGCCTATCGGAGCGAGCTTGTGGGGGTGTTGAAGGGTCTGGGTTTTGCGGAAGACGAATTTACCAAACCTGTCTCCACCCTCTCCGGCGGACAGAAGACGCGGGTAGCCCTGGGGAAACTGTTGCTGCAAAAGCCTGACCTCATCATACTGGACGAGCCTACCAACCATCTGGACATGAACTCCATCGCCTGGCTGGAATCCTATCTGATAAATTATAAAGGCGCTGTGATCATTGTTTCCCACGACCGCTATTTTCTGGACAGGATCGCCGGTAAGATCATTGAGATCGACCAGACCCGGGCAACCGTATTTACAGGCAACTATTCCGATTATGCCGTGAAAAAGGAGCAGCTTCGCGCCGCTGCCATGAACGCCTACCTGAACCAGCAGAGGGAGATCCGGCATCAGGAGGAGGTCATTGAAAAGCTGAAATCCTTCAACCGGGAAAAATCAATCCGGCGGGCGGAAAGCCGCGAGAAAATGTTGGATAAAATGGAAGTCATCGAAAAGCCCACGGAAGTACGGGCTGATATGCGTCTGAAGCTCACTCCCAGGACCTGCAGCGGCAACGACGTCCTCACAGTGGAAAACTTAAGTAAATCCTTTGGCTCCCAGCTGCTGTTCCGGGATGTGAATTTCGAGATAAAGCGGGGGGAGCACGTGGCTGTCATCGGCGACAACGGCACCGGCAAGACCACTCTGCTCAAAATATTGAACCGCCTTGTTCCTGCGGACAGCGGCGTTTTCCGCCTGGGCACCAAGGTGGAGATCGGTTATTACGACCAGGAGCATCATGTGCTCCACGGCGAGAAGACGCTTTTTGAGGAAATATCCGATGACTACCCCACCCTCACCAACACGGAAATCCGCAACACCCTGGCTGCATTCCTCTATACCGGTGATGACGTATTCAAAAGAATAGACGATCTTAGCGGCGGAGAGCGGGGGCGCGTGTCACTGGCAAAGCTGATGCTCAGCAACGCCAATTTCCTGATCCTGGACGAGCCTACCAACCATCTGGATATCCTGTCAAAGGAGATCCTGGAGGACGCCCTGAACAGCTATGAGGGCACGGTGCTGTATGTGTCCCATGACCGTTACTTTATCAACAGGACCGCACACCGCATCCTGGATCTTGCGTCCCATACTTTTGTCAATTATATTGGGAACTATGACTACTATCTGGAGAAGCACGACACCGTTATGGCTTCCGTGGAATCTGTTTCCTCCGCGGATCCCGCGGCTGCCGCCCCTTCCGCACAGGCAGAATCCGGGGTAAAGCAGGACTGGAAGACCCAGAAGGAGGAGCAGGCCCGGATCCGCAAGAAGGAAAATGACCTGAGAAAGTGCGAGGAAAAGATCGCCGCCCTGGAGACCCGCAATGCAGAACTGGATCAGGAAATGTCCGATCCAGTCACAGCCACCCAGTCCGTAAAACTCCAGGAACTGGCAGCAGAACAGGCACGGAATCAAACGGAGCTGGAAAAGCTTTACGCGGAGTGGGAGGTTCTGGCGGAATAAGGATATGGCGGCAAAGCAATCGAACCTGTAATGCACATGAGCCTGCAGCGTGACATCTGATCACTTGCAGGCTCATATGATTGAAAACTTACGTTACGCGGACAGCAGTTTATCCAGCGTCTCCCTGATCGCCCTGATAAAGTCAAGGCTGTTTAAGATCACAGGGTTTTCACAGGTGGAAATCAGGGAAAGGCTCTTCGTCATCTTCCCGTCTTCCACCGTCCCGATGCAGGCTCTTTCCAGTTTATCCGCAAACTCCTGAAGCTCTGTATTATTGTCCAACTCCCCTCTCTTTCTCAGAGCGCCGGTCCAGGCGAAAATAGTGGCAATGGAGTTGGTGGAGGTTTCCTCCCCCTTCAGATGCTTATAGTAATGGCGCTGTACCGTGCCGTGGGCTGCCTCATATTCATACACGCCGCTTGGAGATACCAGCACGGAAGTCATCATGGACAGATCGCCGTAGGCGGTAGCCACCATGTCGGACATGACATCCCCGTCATAATTCTTGCAGGCCCAGATAAAACCGCCCTCCGAGCGGATCACACGGGCTACGGCGTCATCAATCAGGGTATAGAAATACTCAATGCCAAGTTCCTCGAATTTCGCCTTGAACTCCCTGTCATAAATGTCCTGGAAGATATCCTTGAATGTATGGTCGTATTTTTTGGAGATGGTATCCTTGGTGGAGAACCACAGATCCTGCTTTGTGTCCACCGCATAGGAAAAACATGCCCTGGCAAAGCTGGAAATAGACTTCTCCGTATTGTGGATGCCCTGCAGGATCCCCGCCCCGTCAAAGTCGTGGATCAGTTCCCTGGTTTCCGTACCGTCCGCCGCCGTGAATACCAGTTCCGCTTTTCCGGCACCCGGCACCTTGATTTCCGTATTCTTATAAACATCGCCATAGGCGTGACGGGCAATGGTAATGGGTTTCGACCAGTTCTTCACATAAGGTACGATGCCCTTCACCAGAATGGGCGCACGGAAAACCGTACCGTCCAGGATGGCGCGGATGGTGCCGTTAGGGCTTTTCCACATCTCTTTCAGGTCATACTCTTTCATGCGGGCGCCGTTAGGGGTGATGGTGGCGCATTTCACAGCCACGCCATACTTCAATGTGGCATTGGCAGAATCCACCGTGACCTGGTCATTGGTGGCATTCCTGTGTTCCAGTCCAAGGTCATAGTATTCCGTCTTTAAATCTATGTAGGGAAGCAGCAGCTCCTCCTTGATCATCTGCCACAGGATCCTGGTCATCTCGTCTCCGTCCATCTCCACAAGGGGCGTCGTCATCTTAATCTTATCCATACATTTTCTCCTTTTCCGGTTATTCTGTCTTGGTTACTTTGTCCCTGTTATTCTGTTCTGTCTCTTCCTCTCCAAAATCATTTTTCCAGCTCCAATGCTCTCCTCGCATCAGTCGTTCACACCAGCAGTACGGGCTGTGTGGATATTATCAGCTGCGCCGTCCGCATGGTTGTATGCGTGATCCCCATATGCCTCATGGAGACCGTTTTTCACCATATTGGCATATGCGTTTATCATGTGCTGGTGGGCAAGACTTTCCGCCAAATCCGCGTCTTTCGCCTTGATCGCCTCCATGATCTTCTTGTGCTCCTCATTGGATTTCGGGCCTCTGTTGGCATTTGAAAGAGTCTTTTTCCTTACCCGCAGCACATATTGATGGAAGTCCTTCAGCTGATGCTCCAGCATCTTACTGTCACAGGCTTCGTAAAGGATTTCGTGAAAGCGGTTGTCCTGCTCCGCCAGATCGGAAGAGCACACGTCTGAACTCCAGTCACAGTTCAGGAT
>CANDMD010000141.1 GCA_947385725.1 uncultured Lachnospiraceae bacterium
GGACAGGCAATACTGGCTGGGATACAGACAGATGGCATTGCACAGCCCTACCGCCGCGGACAGGATCAGGAATTTGCCGGAATCCTTTTTAAAGCCATAGAACAGATTTCCCGTGGCAAAGGGCTGACCGCAGGCAAGGTTCAGGAAGAACAGGGTGATCCCGGCCTGCAGGATGCCCAGGACAATGACAGCGGCCAGGCTGATCAGCTCGAATACTATGGTTATTACGGTGACAGCAGACGGGGAGCCCGTCATGGCATAAACCGTGGCAGAGGTCATGTTGGAAAGCATGGTGATGAACAGGGATGCGCTGGTGGTGATCAGACTGTACAGGAACAGGATCAATACAGCGGCGCCATATTTGCCCTGCAGCTTATCCTTTGCCAGATTCTTCAATTCATAAGGTTTCTTGTAATGCTTCATGAAATGCTCCATATGCTCCCTGAACTCAGACTGCGTAATCCAGATTCATGCCGGCGTATTTTTCATGGTCGGCAGCTTTCAGATCCTTCTGGTAGGGATTGTCTTCATTATAATATTTGATTTGGGTGTTGGTGGTGCCTCCCGACACATAACTCCGTCCGCACTCGGGGCAGATGGAGGTCTGTATGGAGACGGAGGCGGATATTACCTTGCCGTTTCCGGTGGCCGCCTTGGAGTATGCGTTGCTGACGTGCTCCTGTTCGTGCGCGCGGACAGCGGATGCGGCGCTCTCAGGAGAAATATGGGCAGGGCTCTTGAAGGATACCATCTCATCGGATCCGTCCTTGTACTTGCGGTTTTTACAGGTCTGGCATTCTTCATTGGGATCCTTGATCCCATTGGGATCCTTAATCCCAAGGCGTTCTTTGCGCTCCGGTTCCATTTTATTTTTGACGCCGGGAAGGGCTATGTCTTCCGCGGGGGCAGCGCTGCCGACCCGGGAAACGCCGTAGCCGGGAGCCGTCATATAAGAGTGATTGCCGTATGAAGCCACATTCATCATCATAATAACCTCCTTGTCTTAGTCCAGCTCGATTTTTAATATTTATTCGGAAAGATCAAATTCATAACCGTAGTACTGTTCCATAAATTCCGCGAAATCCATGCCGTACATCTGCTCCGTTATGGCGTCCACCTGATTTCGGAACATGGGGTCGCGCATCATGTCGGGCAGTGTATAGAAAGAGTAGATGAGCATGGAAACACCTGTAATGATGCCCATGGTGGAGAGCACGATACCTGTCATGACAGTGCCGTTTATCTTCTTCCCCCTGCGGTAAGTCAGCAGGGCAAAAAGAATGCCCAGGGCGCCCAGGGGCAGTGATAGGATGCCGGTGCAGCAGGCCGTCACGGATAAAGCGCCGCATATCACGGACGCAATAATAAACCCCTGCCCGTAAGGACGATGGGTAGGCTGATTATAATAACTGCTGTTGGAGGCGCTGCTGTTCCAGCGGTCATACTGCTGATTGTCACGATGCCAGTTATTCTGGTCATTCTGGTTATAATCCATGCAAACATACTCCGTGCTTCAAATTCTCTTAAGTATTTTTACTATAACACTTTGAATGGTTTCTGTCAAAGGTAACACGTGTGCCCGGCACTACCGGAGCCGAGCCATTACATGATTCATGATTGCGGAGAAAGCCTTTTTTGGGTATAATAGGTACAGCGGTCAAATCGCAAAAGAAGAAAGGACAGGTTTTAGCTGTATGGACATTATTCTGAAAATCAAAGAAGAATTGAAGGTGGAGAAATGGCAGGTGGAAGCTGCTGTCAAGCTGATTGATGAGGGAAATACGATCCCCTTCATTTCACGATATAGAAAGGAAGCGACAGGCTCCCTGAACGATGAGCAGCTGCGCGATCTCCATGAGAGGCTGGTCTATCTGCGCAATCTGGAGGAGAAGAAGGAGCAGGTGCTGGGCAGCATTGAGGAGCAGGGAAAGCTGACGGACGAGTTACGGGAGAAGATCCTGGCGGCTCAGACGCTGGTGGTGGTGGAGGACTTGTACCGTCCTTACCGCCCCAAGAGAAAGACAAGGGCAAGCGTTGCCAGGGAGAAAGGGCTGGACGGGCTGGCTCAGTACATATTGGCCCAGGATGCCGCTGCGCCGCTGCTCGAGGAGGCTGAAAAGTATGTCACCTCAGAGGACATGGAGGCTGAAAAGCAGGTAAAGAATGCCGAGGAGGCTTTACAGGGCGCCCGGGATATCATTGCCGAGAGTATTTCCGACGAGGCGGATTACCGCATTTATATCCGTGAACTCACCATGGAGGAAGGGATTATCACCAGCGCAGCCAAGGATGAGAAGGCGGAAAGCGTCTATGAAATGTATTACAATTTTGAGGAACCGGTGAAAAAGGTGGCGGGTCATCGCGTGCTGGCTTTGAACAGGGGCGAGGCGGAGAAAATTTTGACAGTGAAGGTCAACGCCCCTGTGGAGCGCATTTTACAGTATCTTGCCAAGAAGACCATCATCTCCGATAATGAGTATACCACTCCTGTACTGCAGGAGGTGATTCAGGACAGCTATGACAGATTAATAGCGCCCGCTATTGAGAGAGAGATTCGCAATGAACTGACGGAAAAGGCGGAGGACGGCGCCATATCCGTGTTTGGAAAGAACCTGGAGCAGCTTCTGCTACAGCCGCCTATCGCGGGAAAGGTGGTTCTGGGCTGGGATCCCGCTTTTCGTACCGGATGTAAGCTGGCGGTGGTAGATCCCACCGGAAAGGTGCTGGATACCAAGGTGATCTATCCTACGGCGCCCCAGAATAAGGTGGAGGAGGCAAAGGCGGAACTGAAGAGATTAATCAAGAAATATAATGTTGATTTAATTTCGGTCGGAAACGGCACTGCGTCCAGGGAGTCTGAGCAGGTTATTGTGGATCTGATCAGGGAACTGGATCGTCCTGTGCAGTATGTCATTGTCAATGAGGCTGGCGCCAGCGTATACTCTGCCAGCAAGCTTGCCACGGAAGAGTTCCCCAACTTTGACGTGGGACAGAGAAGCGCCGCGTCCATTGCCAGAAGACTGCAGGATCCCCTGGCGGAACTGGTGAAGATCGATCCCCAGTCCATTGGTGTGGGACAGTATCAGCATGACATGAACCAGAAGAAGCTGAGTGAGGCGTTGAGCGGTGTGGTGGAAGACAGCGTGAACAAGGTGGGGGTGGACCTGAATACCGCGTCAGCCTCCCTTTTGGAGTATATTTCCGGCATCAATAAGACAATCGCGAAAAATATCGTGGATTACAGGGAGGCAAACGGCCGCTTTACGGATCGGAAGCAGCTTCTCAAGGTGGCAAAGCTGGGTCCCAAGGCATACGAACAGTGCGCAGGCTTTATGCGGATCCTGGATGGCACGAATCCCCTGGACGCCACCAGCGTACATCCGGAATCCTATGAGGCGGCAATGAAGCTGCTGGACAAGCTGGGACTGACCATGGAGGATGTGAGGGCGGCACAGAAGAAAGCGGCTGCGGATAAAGCGGCAGGTAAGAAAGCACCTGTTACGGAAAGGCAGCCCCAGAAAAGGCAGCAACAGAAGACGGTGCAGGTTCGCAATACCAATACGGCCATGGGGAAGGCGCTTGCGGCCGCCATGGGCGGTATGGCGCTGGACGGCGAAAAGGCGGGAAAAGGCGGAAACATTGGAGCAGGCAGCGACAGAGGGCAGGGCGGCGTACAGGTTTCCGGAAGCACATCCGTTTCCAGCCTGGAGAAGAGAATAAAGAATAAGAAGCTGTTGGCGGAGGAACTGGGAATCGGTGAGATCACTCTGACCGATATCTTAAAGGAACTGGAGAAGCCTGCGAGGGATCCCAGGGATGACATGCCCAAGCCGATCCTGCGAAGCGATGTGCTGGACATGAAGGATCTGAAGCCGGGAATGGTTCTAAAAGGAACAGTCCGCAACGTGATCGACTTCGGCGCTTTCGTCGATATCGGAGTCCATCAGGATGGTCTGGTGCATATTTCCCAGATCACTGACCGTTATATCAAGCATCCTCTGGAGGCGGTCAGTGTGGGGGATGTTGTGGAAGTACAGGTGTTGTCTGTGGATGTGCCCAAAAAGCGTATCAGCCTGACCATGAAGATCAAGTCGGTGTAAAAAATCTAAAAGAATTATTAAAATGCCGGCAGTACTTGACAAATAAATTTATTTGCGATAATGTTAGTGTGCTAACAATAAAAGTTAGCGCACTAACATTTTTTGTGCGAGGGAGAAGGGACAGTTCCTGTGAGACCATGCAAAATATACTTATTCAGGGGGGTACATATGGAAAAGGAGAAGCAGAAGTCTATTGCGTTTACGCTGCGTGTGATCCATAACCGGATCAAGGCAGTGATCCACAAAAGCTTTCCCAGGGATGGCAATGCGCCCCAGTCCCAGCTGCAGGGCGGTATCATGGGGTATTTGTTCCATCATCCGGAGGAGCCGGTGTACCAGCGGGATATTGAGAAGGAATTTCGTATTTCCAGGGCCACGGCGACAAATACGCTTCAGGTGATGGAGAAAAACGGCTTGATCGTAAGGAAGAGCCAGGATAAGGATGCCAGATTGAAGCGTATTATGATGACGGAGCCGGCCTGTGAGAGGCAGGCAAAAGTGGAGGAGCACATGCGGCTCCTGGACAAAAAGATATTGCAGGGAATGACGGAAACAGAGGTTTCCGAATTATTCAGGCTGCTGGGCAGGCTGCAGGACAATCTGGAGCGGATGGAAGCGGAATGCGAAGAGGAGGACGGCGCAATACCTCCCAGAGACTGTCCGCAGCACGTTCAGTCAAAGCAGACAGAGTAAACCATATTTTGTAAACCATAAATTTTATGAAACCATAATATGGAAACTATAAATTAAGAAAGGAAGAGTATTTATGTTAAAAACACTTGGAGCACAGATCAAGGAGTTTAAGGCGGCTTCTGCCGTGACCCCGGTCTTCATGATAGCGGAAGTGGTCATGGAAATGATTATTCCGCTGTTGATGGCGTCCATTATTGATGACGGCGTCAACAAGGGAGACATGAAACACATTTATCTGGTGGGGGCACTGATGATCCTGGCGGCAATCCTGAGCCTTTCCTTCGGCATCGGGGGAGGTGTGTTCGGCGCGAAGGCCTCCACCGGTTTTGCAAGGAATCTGAGAAAGTCCATGTACGAGAACATACAGACTTTCAGCTTTGCCAACATTGATAAATTCAGTACCTCGGGTCTGGTTACCAGACTGACCACAGATGTGACAAACATGCAGAATGCGTACCAGATGATCCTGAGAATGGCCATGCGGGCGCCTTTCAGCCTCATCATTGCCATGTGTATGTCCTTCTACATCAGCCCCAGGCTTGCCAGCATTTATTTGATAGCAGTTGTTATACTTGCCTGCATCCTGGGAGTGATTGTCACCAATGCCACAAAGCATTTTACACAGGCATTCCCCAAATATGACGACCTGAACGAAAGCGTACAGGAAAATGTGTCTGCGATCCGTGTGGTGAAGGCATATGTCAGGGAAGATCATGAAAATGAGAAATTTAAGAAAGCCAGCGAGAATATATACAAAATTTTCTGTAAGGCGGAGGGTATTGTTGCATGGAATGCACCTGTTATGAATTTCACGGTCTATACCTGCATCATACTGATCAGCTGGATCGGCGCGCATCTGGTGGTGCAGAATGAACTGACTACGGGGCAGCTGATGAGCCTTTTGACTTATTGTATGAATATTCTGATGAATCTGATGATGTTGTCCATGATCTTCGTCATGATAACCATGTCCAGCGCAAGCGCAAGGCGTATCTGTGAAGTGCTGACGGAGAAGCCCGATCTGGCAGATCCTGCGGATCCTGTCCATGAGGTGAGAGACGGAAGCATCCGGTTTGAAAACGTTTCGTTCAGTTATAAGAAGGGCGCCGGCGATCCCGTGCTGAAAAATATTGACCTGGACATCAGGTCCGGGGAAACTATCGGCATTATAGGCGGCACCGGCAGCGCCAAGTCCAGTCTGGTCAATCTGGTCAGCCGGCTCTATGATGTGACGGAGGGAAGGCTTCTGGTGGGCGGCGTGGATGTCCGCGATTACGATATGGAGGCGCTGAGGAACCAGGTGGCGGTAGTGCTCCAGAATAATGTCCTGTTTTCCGGAACCATACTGGAAAACCTGCGCTGGGGCGATAAGGAGGCGACAGAGGAAGAGTGCAGGCATGCCTGTGAGCTTGCCTGCGCTGATGAGTTTATACAGCGGATGCCGGAGGGTTACAATACATTTATTGAGCAGGGCGGTACAAATGTGTCCGGCGGACAGAAGCAGAGGCTCTGTATCGCCAGGGCATTGCTGAAAAAGCCCCGCATCCTGATTCTGGACGACTCCACCAGTGCGGTGGACACAGCCACGGACGCGAAGATCAGGAAAGCTTTTGCGGAGGAGATTCCCGGAACCACCAAACTGATCATTGCCCAGCGGGTGTCCAGTGTGGAGCACGCTGACAGGATCATCGTCATGAATGAAGGTCAGGTCGATGGATTTGGCACTCATGAGGAGCTGCTTGCAGACAATGAGATCTACCGTGATGTCTATGAGTCCCAGACCAGCGGCAGCGGCGATTTTGATGAGTGAGAGATTGTGAAGAGGCAGAACTGGAATAGGAGGTTAAGTATGGCGGAAGAGAGAAAACCGAAAGTAAATCAGGGACCCGGCCCCCGCGGCATGAGAGGCCCCAGACCTAAGATAGAGAATCCCGGCAGACTTTTAAAGAGGATGCTTGGCTATACATTTAAGGATTACGCCGTTCAGTGGGTGGTGGTAGTGATCTGCATTTTTACCACTGTGCTCTGTTCCTTGCAGGGAACATTATTTATAGGAACCCTGATCGACGATTACATTGTTCCCATGCTGGGGAACCAGAATCCTGATTTCAGCCCTCTGGCGTGGGCTATCGCCAGGGTGGCCTGCTTTTACGGGCTGGGAGTGGCAGCTTCCTTTACCCAGTCCAGGCTTATGATTGTGATTACCCAGGGAACCATGAAACATCTGCGTGATGATCTGTTTGAAAAGATGGAGACACTTCCCATCAAATATTTTGACACCCATGCCCACGGCGACATCATGTCCCTGTACACCAACGATATCGACACCATGCGGCAGATGATCAGCCAGAGTATTCCCCAGTTCCTGAACAGCGGGATCACGGTGGTAAGTACCCTTGTGTCCATGATCGTGCTGGATATCCCGCTGACAGTGATCACCCTGCTGATGGTGGCGGTCATGATCCTGGCAGCGAAGAAGATCGGTTCCCAGAGCAGCCGTTTCTTCCTGGCTCAGCAGAAGGACCTGGGCAAATTAAACGGCTGCATCGAGGAAACCATGACCGGGCAGAAAGTGGTAAAGGTATTCTGCCATGAGGAAGAGAGCCTGGCGCAGTTTAATGAATTGAACGACCAGCTGTGCGACAGCGCCAACAGGGCGAATAAGTTTGCCAATATCATGGGACCCGTGAACGCCCAGCTGGGCAACTTAAGCTACGTGATCTGTGCGGTGTCGGGAGGAATCCTGGCCATCACCGGCGTGTCGGGGCTTACCCTGGGCAACCTGGCAAGCTTCCTGACACTGAACAAGTCTTTCAGCATGCCCATCAACCAGATCAGTATGCAGTTCAACAGTATCATCATGGCTTTGGCGGGCGCAGACCGTATCTTTAAGCTGATGGATGAAACGCCTGAGGTGGACGACGGATATGTGGAACTGGTGAACGCTGTGAGAAATGACAGGGGAAAGCTGGAGGAAAGTACGGAGAGAACCGGACTCTGGGCGTGGAAGCACTACCACAAGGCGGACGATACCACCACGTATCAGGAACTGCGGGGGGATGTGGTCTTTGACCATGTGGACTTTGGCTATACGGATGAGAAGATGATTCTCCATGATATTGAGCTTTACGCGAAGCCGGGGCAGAAAATAGCATTCGTGGGCGCCACCGGCGCGGGCAAGACTACCATCACCAACCTGATCAACCGATTTTATGATATTCAGGATGGAAAGATTCGCTACGATGGTATTAACGTAAATAAAATCAAGAAAAATGATCTACGGCGTTCCCTGGGGATCGTTCTTCAGGATACCCATCTGTTTACTGGAACGGTTATGGAAAACATACGTTATGGAAAGCTGGATGCCACCAATGAAGAAGTGGTGCGGGCTGCCATGCTGGCCAACGCGGACGGATTTATCCGGCGTCTTCCAGACGGCTACAATACCATGCTCCGGGGAGATGGCGCTAACCTGAGCCAGGGCCAGAGACAGCTGCTGGCCATTGCCCGGGCGGCGATAGCGGACCCGCCTGTACTGATCCTGGATGAGGCGACCAGCTCCATTGACACCAGAACGGAGAAGCTGGTGCAGAGGGGCATGGACGCGCTGATGAAAGGCCGAACCAACTTCGTGATCGCCCACAGGCTTTCCACTGTCAAGAACAGCGACTGTATCATTGTACTGGAGCAGGGGTGTATCATTGAGAGAGGAACCCATGACCAGCTGATCGAGCAGAAGGGCAAGTATTACCAGCTGTATACCGGCAATGCCATGGCGCAGTAAATTCCGGATAAATTTCTGGCTGGGATAACAGGCTGAAGTGAAGTAACAGTTCAGCCATACGGCACCGCGAAGTGAAAAGTTTATTTACATTTTTTCTTGCTTTTTGCATGAAAGTGCTTTATAATACTTAATGTAAATAAGGCAAAATTCTTCAGGGTCGGGTGCAATTCCCTACTGGCGGTAAAGTCCGCGACCCGTGGCAGGAGGAGATGCCGCCCAGCCGTTTTTGGCTGCCGGCATGGTTTCAAATGTCATGGCTGATCCGGTGAAAGTCCGGAACCAACAGTATAGTCTGGATGAAAGAAGAACAGTTGTTATCAGTGGCAAAAACGGCTACTGGTTATGACGATGCGAGAAAATTTGACCCTGGATCTTTGGATTCAGGGTTTTCTTGTGTTGAAGAGTTTTCCTGCAAAGAAACAGTCCCGCAACAAACGGCGGGACGGAAACCGGAATGGAGGAAAATATGAACGGTTTATTAGAAAGTGTATCTCAAAACCTTGCCTATGTGCTCAGCTTCCTGGCGATCATTGCCGTCATGTTTGTGGCAGCAGTGCTGCTGGAGAAGGCGGCTCAGAAAAAAAACGGTGTCAGCGAGCCCATTTTTAGTACCAGAAAAGTGGCTATGATCGGCATGTTCTCGGCGATCGCCATGATCCTGCACCTGTTTGATTTCCCCCTGCCTTTTGCCCCCGGTTTTTACAAACTGGATTTCAGTGAACTTCCTATCCTGGTGGGAACATTTGCTTTCGGGCCTGCGGCAGGCGTTATGATGGAATTTGTGAAAATTATGCTGAAGCTGCTGATCAAGGGAACCAGCACAGCCTTTGTGGGAGACCTGGCGAACTTTGTGATAGGATGCAGCCTTATTCTTCCCGCTTCCGCTATCTATGCTTTCCGGAAAAATAGGAAAAGCGCAATTTTGGCCTGTATCACAGGCACACTGATCATGACTGTCTTTGGGACGGCCTTTAACGCCATCTATCTGCTCCCTGCCTTCTCCAAATTGTACGGTATGCCGCTGGATCAGCTGCTTGCCAGGGGAACCGCAGTGAATCCCCTGGCCAGGGAAGGCAGCATCGTAAGTTTTGTGGCCGCATGCGTGGCGCCCCTGAATCTGATAAAGGGAGCCAGCGTATCCCTGGTGACATTGCTGATCTATAAACCCTTAAGCCCGATTATTAAATCAGGATATAAGAAATAACAAGCAGGAGCAGAGTTTTTCAGGAATAGTATTTTATGGAGTAGTATTTTCAGAAACAGTATTTTGGAATCGCTGATCAAAGGAAGATCGTTCTCAATTTTGAGGACGATTTTTCTTTAGAAATTTTTAAGAAAAACATA
>CANDMD010000142.1 GCA_947385725.1 uncultured Lachnospiraceae bacterium
CGCGATCCTGAACTGTGACTGGAGTTCAGACGTGTGCTCTTCCGATCTGGTCCACCCTTCGCTGATGGCGCTCCTCACCCGAAAAATCCGTCCCCAGAAAGGTTTCCACAATATCCAGCGCCAGATTCTCTCCCACAATCCCCGCCCCCATGGCAAGTATGTTGGCGTCATTATGAAGCCTGGTCATCCTGGCCGATAAGGTATCCGAGCAGAGCGCACAGCGGATACCCGCCACCTTGTTGGCTGAAATGCTGATTCCGATTCCAGTGGTACAGATCACGATGCCTTTCTCACATTTTCCTGCCGCCACCGCTTTCGCCACAGCATGTCCGAAGACAGGATAATCACAGCTCGCCTTACTGTGGCAGCCCATATCCTGATATGAGATTCCTTTTTCTTCAAGATACCGTATCACTCTCTGTTTCAGATCATATCCTCCATGATCGCTTCCTATCGCTATCATATTGCTCCTCCTGTATTTCCTTTTCTATTCCATCTCTTTTTATTCCATCGCTCTATCTGTTTCTTCCTTCGCATCATGCTGCAGCACTCCCCATCCCAACGCCGCCCCATACCGTCAGAGCCTGACTATACTGTGCCCCGCCGCTTTCAAAAGGCGGTTCATGATCGCCTGTCCCAATCCCTGGCTTTGAAAACTTTCCGAATAGATCCTGGTCACGCCCTCATCATCAAATTCCCGGAGCATGGCAAACAGTCTCCGGGCGATCACTTCCTCCTCGTCCCTGTCCCCCGCGCATTTAACCACATCCGCGTGATATTCGTTCAGGAAGCCGCTGGTGGCGATGATCCCGGTCTTTTCACCGGCCGCTTTATCCGCGGCGGCAGCCCTGTTCACATAATCCACCACCTGTTCGGGCGGCCCCTCCACAATGGTCAGTTCTCCTTTGGGAGCATAATGGCGATATTTCATACCGGGAGCCTTGGGCGCCCGGGAATTTCCTGATTCCATAATTGTGACATCTATGTCAACCTCACCCAGCACCTCTTCCAGCATCTCTCTGGTAATAAAGCCCGGACGTAAGATCTGGGGCGGCGTGACAGTCATGTCCAGGACAGTGGATTCCAGACCGATGTCATCTTCCCCGCCGTCCAGGATCATATCGATCCTGCCCTCCATGTCTTCGATCACATATTTGGCTGCCGTAGGACTGGGCCTGCCCGACAGGTTGGCGCTGGGAGCCGCCACATAGCCGCCCCCGTATTCGATCAGCTTCTGCGCCACCGGATGGGAGGGGTATCTGACCGCTACCGTTTCCAGTCCGCCGGTTGTCTCGTAAGGCACATGACCGGACTTTGGCAGTATCATGGTAAGGGGGCCGGGCCAGAAGGCATCTGCCGCTTTTCTGGCGTTCTCGGGGAACTCCTTCACAAGAAACCCGATATCCTCCAGCCGACAGATGTGGATAATCAGTGGATTGTCCGAAGGCCTTCCCTTGGCAGCATATATTTTACGGGAAGATTCCTGATTCAGGCCGTCTCCCCCAAGCCCGTACACCGTTTCCGTGGGAAATGCCACCAGGCCGCCAGCCTGTATGATCTCGCCCGCCTGCCGCAGGGTCTTCTCCTCCTCCGGAGAAAAAGTTTTCTCCCGGGATTGTATTTTTACTATTTTCGTGTTCATTTCCTGGCACTTCCTAAGTTTTCGCACAGATGGAAATTTTCCGTACCTATTGTATCATACTTTTTTCTCCCGCACAATCCTTATTCCTGCGCGTTCAGATACCTCAGAATCCCCATATGTATCGCCCATGCCACCCTTTTCTGGTAGGCTTCCGTGCAAAGCTTCTCCGCCTCGGCACTGTTGGACAGGAAACCGCACTCCACAATGACGATGGGAATGCCCGTTTTCTTCAACAGGTAATAGCTGTCATTCGCCTTGACCTGCCTTTTGTTTTCCGGATCGACCCTGGTCACCAGTTCTTCCTGGATATACTGCGCCAATTCCTGTCCTTCTCTGCTTCCCGTATAATAAAATACCTGCGCGCCATGGACGTACTCTTCCGGATAACTGTTCTGATGGATGCTTACGGTAATGGCCGGCGCCGTCCTGTCTATCAACTCAATGCGCCGCTTCATGTCCTGTACCTTTTTATTGGAGGCATCGGCGTCATTGAGCCCTGCGTCAGTTTCCCTTGTCATGACCACCTCAATGTCATTTGCCTCCAGGTACTGCCGCACGTATCCGGCGATCTGGAGGTTTATCTCCTTTTCATTGACGCCGTTGATCCCTACTTTGCCTGGGTCGGAACCACCGTGACCGGCATCTACTACCACACAGACCTTACCGCCATCCGTCCGTACATCATCCCCCGCGGCAGAATAGACTCCCTTTTCTTTCAGCACAACGGCCGAGAGCAGTAGGAGCGTTCCCACTGATACTGCCAGAAGCTTTTGTCTGCGAACATACTGTAGCACTTTTTCCAATTTTTTCATACTATTTATCCGATCTGCCTTTATATTCAGTATATGCAGCGTCCACAGGCATTCATTCAGGGAATCTTTTTACAGAATACAGTTGCATTTCACCTTCCTTTTGGCTATGATATAGTTATCATCAAATTGGCTGTCAAAAGGTTTTTGCAGGAAGAGTTGATCATGAATAATGAAAGCAGAAAAAAATTATCAGACATATTGTTAGTGATCGCTTTGGTCTGCCTCACTATTCTCCGGCTTCTGCTCCTTGGAAACCAGATACAGGACAGACACTCTCAGGACACGGTTGAGGGACTGCGGGAACAGGCTTCCAGATCCTCAGAAGAAACACTTTCACCATCTCCTGCTGCTCCTTCTCCCACGCTGACGCCTGCCCCCACGCCAACTCCCACCCCCACGTCAGCCCCGACCCCTGTTCCTACTCCGGAAGCCGTGGAGAATCCCTACCGGGAAGCTTTTCTCTCCAATGAGGATATGTGTGCGTGGATACAGATTCCTGATACCAACATTGATTATCCTGTTATGTGGACGCCGGAAGACGAAGAATATTATCTGTACCGCGATTTCGACGGCTCTGATAATAAGAACGGATGCCTGATCCTGGATACGGACAGCTGCGTGGATCCATTGACCACAAACCTGATCATCCACGGACACAATATGAAATCCGGCGCCATGTTTGGCAATCTGACAGATTATCAGGAGGAAGCCTTCTATCAGGAACATAAGGAAATCATTCTTTATACGGAAGAGTGCCAGCGCAATTACGAAGTCATTGCCGTGTTCCGGTCACAGGTCTTTCGCAAATCAGAGGACGTATTTAAGTTTTACAAGTTTTTCCAGGCTGACACGCAGGAGGAATTTGATGATTTTTACGACAATGTCAAGGAAATGTCCCTGTATGACACAGGTGTCACCGCTGAGTTCGGAGATCATTTCATTACCTTGTCCACCTGTGTGTATCATGTGGAAAACGGGCGTTTTGTAGTGGTGGCAAAAGAAGTTGAAAATGGGGATATTTATCTTCCCCTTGACCAATAATCTATTTCATAAATGAAAAGGAGATGATCTTATGAAAAAATTAACAGCATTAAAAAAACTTCTGGCGGCGGCAGCTTCCGCTGTCATGCTTGCCGCAGTGCTTGCTTTCCTGCCAGGTGCCGGCACTCTTACCGTCTCCGCCGCGGAACCGGTGACATATTATCTCATGTATCAGGATGAACCGGATGACCAGGGCGACTGGTGGTATCAGGTGGGATCGGAATGGGAGGAAGATGCCGAACACAGGCAGCTCGTTTATATGACGGAGCAACTCAAGGACGGCGATATCGTCATTGTGGGGAACGCCGCTCCCGATCAGCTGGTGCTCAATGTACACCTCAGCAACCTGACCATCAAGAACACGACAGACAGGCTGGCAATGGTCTCTGTAACCGGCGGTATTGACAATTGCTTCTTCCTGAATGACACCCTCGGCTCTATTACCGGCAATGTTTTTAATGCTTATGTTTATGGCGCATCCACCGCAACCTTTTGCAGCAATGTTACCAACCTGTATTCCCACAATGATAATCCCAATGGTGATCCCAACATAGGGGTAAGCGGAACGGTTGCCTTTTTCCAGTCAGAAAATGTCAACAAAAACTACCATCCCTGTGGTACTAATTTTGCGGCAAATACTTTCTCTCTGGAAAACGGAGAACTGAAAACAGATTCCTCCAATTATACGCAGGATATCTCAGGCGGTCCGGCAACGACTACTTCTACTTCACGGCCCGCCCCGAAGCCTTCCAATTCTTCCTCGGCTTCCGATGAATATGACGCAGTTCCCAAGACCGGGGAAAGTTCTCCTGTCATGTGGCTGTCCCTGATCGCTGTTTCCTGTCTCAGCGCAAGCCTGCTGCTAAGGAAAGTCGCAAAATAGATCGGTTAAGAATCGAAAGCCTGTGCGAATCAATCCGCACAGGCTTTTCTCTTTTTATGATCCGGCATAGGCATTGATCAATTCCCAGGCCGCCGGTGTTCCGTATCCCAGTCTCCAGACCGCCACTCCTGCAATATTCTGGGCGCCCATAACATTCAGCTTCACCTTCAATGACTCCAGATCCTCCACCCAGATCTGGTAAGTCGTCGAACCGCTCTGCCACTCCGCATAATTCTGGCAGGTCTCCTCATCCCACTCCGGCGTGATATTTACCCGGCTCAGGAAATCTGCCACATTATTCAGGGTAATATACTCATCCGTCACCTCCGCACCTTCCGTCTTCCACAGAATAGTGTAAAAGGGAAGCGCATTGACTACTTTTTCCGCGGGCACCTGCTCCAATGTCTTAGTGAGACCGTTAGACACATAATTGATGCTTGCCACGCTTCCCGGATCCTTGCTCCCATGCCAGTGCTCGTCATATCCCATGATAATGACGTAATCCGCGATCTCTCCCTGGATGTCCAAGCGATAATACTCATTAAAATGGAAAGGCACATAATTGTCTATGGAAAGTACCAGGCTGTTTTTCCGGCATTCTACAGACAGTTCTCTCAGAAACTGTATATAATGTATACCAACTTCCTCCGTCAGACCCTCAAAGTCAATATTGATGCCGTCCAGATCCAGGGACAGCGCTGTATTGATCATTCCCTGCACCAGAAGCTGTCGTTTGGAAGTAGCGGAAAGCACCGCGTAACTGTCAATATCCGAGCCTGTTTCATTCTTATAATTAAAATTATCCCAGACACCCCATACCTGCAGTCCGTATCCGTGTGCCTGCTGTACATACCGGGCCGTTGCAAAGGAGCGGAAATTGCCCTCATTGTCATTCAGGCTGAACCATGTAGGGGCAATGACATTCATGCCCTTGCCCTCCGCCACCATGGCGCCCAGCGTATCGTTTCCTCCCGGGCCGCCGATGGCGTGCCAGCCCAGGCTTACCTTACCCGTCATGGAAAGGGAGGTATACTCTTCCGGGACATAGTCTGTCACTGGCGCTTCCATTTCCGTCGTCGCATCGGACAGCCTCTTATTTTCAATATATCCAATAATGGAATCGGATGTCTTTACCTCACTCCAGGTTTCCATCCGTTCCAGGATCTCCACCGTCTCACCCTCTTCGACCTGTCTCAGGATCGGGCTCTTGATCCCTCCCAGACTTCTCACCTGGGTATTTCTGACCACCTCTGCCAGTTCCCTTGTTCCCCACTCCGTGTAAACCTGTACACAGAGGTCATTGAACACCTCATAGGAAAAATTCGTAAACAGCTTCAGGTAATCCGCCGCCACATACATGGTCTCACCCTCGGCAAAACAGATCGCATATCCCATGTCTTTTGATTCCGCGCTATTCTGCCAGCTGCCGGATCCTATCGCCACCCGGTAAGTATCCGTCGCAGTGGTGTATAAAAGCAGCTGCTCCTGAAGATCCACATAAAAGCCCTCATTAAAATAAGCGTGTATAGTATCCAGATCAAAGTAACAGACGCCATTCCTGCGGACAGCCTGCTCCGGGACAATCTCATCCTGCAGGACAATCGCCAGTCTGTCCCCCGTCACCCCGTAATATTCCTCCAGCTCTACCGTCTCTTTGCTGTAAGAATACTTCTCTAACAGCATTCCGCCAATGCCCACTCCGCCGATGATCAATATCAACACCAACGCCACAATGACCGGTACAATCTTCTTCATGTATATTACCTCTCTTTGCGCATGTATCTCATTCCTTAAAATTTCCTGCTTCAGAAAAACAACAGTTACATTCTACCATATCCCACGCGTGACGTCATTACTAAATACATATAATATTTTGGAAAAATTATAAAAACCGCAAAATAAGCAGAGAACAACTATGTATTGTCATTTCCCGATTCTGTTTTGTGCTGCTGCCATGTCATTCCAGCATGAGAGGCAGCCCCGTCCTGTCCCATGGCAGCAGCTTTCCGTTTAACTGACAGCATTGACACTGTCCGCAATCCGTGTTTCGACTTTCCCGACCAAAAGTTCCCGTGATGAATTTTCCAGGGAAGTCGCAAATACCAGATTCCTACATATTAATATAAACATCTCCGGCAGTACGGTAATGACAAAATTTGTCAACAACCTGTTTGTTTAAAATGAATTATATGTGTGAAAATATTAGTTGAATTACTATATGACCAAGCAGGCACGATCACAAAATCCGCACTCATACTTGTAAGACATCCTTAATATAATTCTAAATCAAAGGATGAATCGGAACGAAATGTTCCAGAAATAACTAAATCAACTGAAAATTTAAGACTGCCGCCCCCTTCCATGTACAGAATACCGGAGGTGCTTACAAAATGATTATACATTGTTTTGTCGTCCTTGGCAAGCCGTAGTTTTAAAAAAGTATTAAAAAAATTTAAAGTTGTTGATTCTGCTATTGACTAAAAGCAAGGTGAAGTATTAAGCTAAAGGGACAGAAAGGAAGGGTTGTCGAATGAAAATAGAAAAAGTCAATGAAAATCAGATTCGCTGTACTTTGACCCGAGAAGATTTGGCAAACCGTGAACTAAAGATCAGCGAACTTGCCTATGGAACCGAAAAGGCAAAAACATTGTTCCGCGACATGATGCGTCAGGCAAATTTCGAGTTTGGTTTTGAAGCAGAAGATATCCCCCTGATGATCGAAGCGATCCCACTCAACGCAGAGTGCATCGTACTGATCATCACAAAGGTGGACGATCCCGAAGAACTGGACACACGATTCTCCCGCTTTGCTCCGTCCGTGACGGAGGAGTTTGATGATAATGACGATGATTACAATTCGCCGGCAGACGATGTTCTGGATCTGTTCCGCAGACTCCAGGCAGACCAGGAGGAGACAGAAGCCCCCGTAGATACATCAAAGGATACAACTTCTGGCAGTAATTCTTCTCAGCGCTCCAGAATGTTCCTGTTCGAATCCCTGTCACAGGTCATGGAGGCGACGGCAATCATTGCCCCCCATTACAACGGTGTAAGCACCCTGTATAAGGAAGACAGCACCGGCAGGTATCTGTTACTGCTGGTTCAGGGCGAATCCGAACCAAATGATTTTGACCGTTCCTGCAATATTGTGTCAGAATATGGTGAAATACAGCTCTCTAATCGTTATAAACGCACATTTCTTTCGGAACATTATGAGACACTGATTCAGGAGCACGCTGTCCAGTCCCTGGGAATCGCATAAGGTAGTCGGACAGGTCACATAAACCAAGCCATATCAGAAGGGAAAAGCGGCGGCTCCGGTTATTTCCAGCGGGAAATCGCCGGGTGGCCGCCGTTTCACTCGCACTGCTTTCAGATCTTGGCAGCTTTACAACGCCTCAATAGCGGACATCAACGCATCGATGTCAATCCCATGTACCATAGCCGCCTCTTCCAGGGATTCTCCCTGGGCGGAAGGACACCCCAGACAATGCATGCCCGCATCCATCAGTACTGGAGCCACATCAGGGCTGGTCCTCAGGATTTCACCTATCGTCATCTCTTTCGTTATTCCTGTCATGTTTCGTTCTCCTTTCAGGTATTTGCATGATAGATCTGTTTTTCTTTACAAGTATAAGCTATTCCCCATAATATGACAAGTTATTCTTTTCCATGGGGGTCAGGAAGGGATAATGTCCAATAAAAAGGACATAATAATGTTAGAAAAAGCTTGCGCTCCCGACCGCCATGCTCACCTCGATTCCGCCTTCGGCTTCATCTCGGTGACGGCTTGCGCCGTATGCCGGAGAGATGACACTGGCTCTTTTGTGAGCGAGCTCCCAACGAGCCTGTGTCATCTCTCCGGCGCATGGCTTATGTATCGCAAAAAGTACACTCTCACTCCTTGACTGTGCCACTTGTTTTTCATATAATAAACCTAAGGATTAGGGGTAACAAAATAATTTTCAAACTAATTCAAATTTTATAGGAGGTATTTCAAAATGAAACCAATTGAGACAGATTTCGTACGTGGCAAATGGGACAAAGAGGTCAATGTCCGTGACTTCATTCAGAGAAACTATCATCCCTACGACGGTGATGACTCTTTCCTGGCAGGTCCTACCCAGAACACAAAGGACTTATGGGCTATGGTTCTTGACCTGCAGAAGAAAGAGAGAGAAGCAGGCGGTGTTCTTGATATGGATACCAAGGTTGTTTCTACCATTACTTCCCATGGTCCCGGATACCTTGACAAGAGCAAGGAGACCATCGTAGGTTTCCAGACCGACAAGCCCTTCAAGAGATCCTTACAGCCTTACGGCGGTATCCGTATGGCAGAAAAGGCTTGCTCTGATAACGGATATGAGGTTGACCCTGAAATCTCCGAGTTCTTCTCCACACACAGAAAGACACACAACGCAGGCTGCTTTGACGCTTACAATCCTGAGATGAGAGCCTGCCGGTCTTCCCATATCATCACCGGTCTTCCCGATGCATATGGCCGTGGACGTATCATCGGCGACTACAGACGTGTGGCTCTGTACGGTATTGACAGACTGATCGAGGACAAGGAAGCACAGAAGGCATCTACCGGACGTGTTATGACCGATGATGTGATCCGTCTTCGCGAGGAGCTTTCCGAGCAGATGATCGCTTTGAAGATGATGAAGGAAATGGCTGCTTCTTATGGCTGCGATATCTCCAATCCCGCAACCAATGTCAAGGAAGCAATCCAGGCTGTATACTTCGGGTATCTGTGTTCCGTTAAGGAGCAGAACGGTGCTGCAATGTCCCTTGGACGTACATCCACCTTCCTTGATATCTATGCTGAGAGAGACCTTGCAAATGGTACTTTCACCGAGGAGCAGATCCAGGAGTTTGTTGACCACTTTATCATGAAACTCCGCTGCGTGAAGTTTGCTCGTACACCTGAATACAACCAGATCTTCGCAGGCGATCCCGTATGGGTAACCGAATCCCTGGGCGGTGTCGGTGTTGACGGACGTCACATGGTAACAAAGATGAGCTTCCGTTACCTGCAGACTCTGTACAATCTGGGCGCATCACCTGAGCCTAACCTGACCGTACTCTGGTCCACCAGGCTTCCTGAAGGCTGGAAGAAATTCTGTGCAAAGACTTCCATCCAGACCTCTTCCATCCAGTATGAGAACGACGATCTCATGAGAGTAACACACGGCGATGACTACGGTATCGCATGCTGCGTATCCTCCATGGTAATCGGTAAGGAAATGCAGTTCTTCGGCGCTCGTGCTAACGTTGCAAAATGTCTGCTGTACGCTTTGAACGGCGGTATCGACGAAGTTACCAAGAAGCAGGTTGGTCCCAAGTATCGCCCTGTTACCGGTGATGTTCTCGATTATGACGACGTAATGAGCAAGTTCATTGACATGCTTGAGTGGCAGGCAGATGTTTATGTAAATACCCTGAACATCATCCATTATATGCATGACAAGTACTGCTATGAGAGAGCAGAGATGGCTCTTCATGACAGAGACG
>CANDMD010000143.1 GCA_947385725.1 uncultured Lachnospiraceae bacterium
AGCCGGGTGGTTTTAAGAAAAGATTCGTATGCAATGGGACTGCGTGCCCATTTCAGAACCTGCTTTGTCATGGAAGCATACATAAACGGCATGGATAAAAATGTATGGCGCGGATATTTCCACAGGCAGGATAAGATCTACCATGCCCTGGACGTCCTGAAACAAGGCGGGATATCGGAGGATAGGGTGGAGGACAGTATAGGGTAGGTGAAGTAGCCGGGGATACTTTTTTCTGTCTTGCTGTAGGTGTGTTGACTGGCGGTAAGGGAAACCGGGCAGCATCAGGAGCAAGAATACCATGGCTGCCGGGCTGCATCGGAGGGTACAAATGGAGATGTACAGGATTGGGATCTGTGATGACGATAAAGAACTCTGCTCCGGGCTGGAGGAACAGATCTGTGATATTGCAAGGGAATTGTCCGTGAAGGCGGAGGTGGAGGTGTGGTATTCCGGCGAGGGCATCCTGGACGACCTGGGGAAAGGAATACAGCTGGATCTGATCTTTCTGGATATCGAACTGGTACAAAAGGACGGGATATCGGTAGGAAAATTCATCCGCGATGAGATGGAGGATATACAGACTCATATCGTATATATTTCCTCAAAACAAAATTATGCCATGCAGCTGTTCAAGGTTCAGCCCCTGGATTTCCTGGTAAAGCCTGTGTCCAGGGAGCAGGTCAGGGAAGTCCTTGTCAGAAGTCTCAGGCAGAAGCAGCGGCTGAAGGATTGTTTTGAATACCAGAAAGGAAGTTCCCTGTTCAGGATTCCCATAAAGGATATTGTCTATTTCACCAGCATGGACAAGAAGATCAGGATTGTAACAAAGGACGGCGAAGAGGAATTTTACGGGAAGCTGAAAAATATAGCGGAAGGGCTTCCCGCCGGTTTTATGATGATACATCAGTCTTACATTATCAATCAACTCTATGTCAGCGAATACTCTTACGACTGTGTGAAAATGTATGATGGGACTATTTTAAGTATCAGCAAGCCGCACAGGAAAGAGATCAGGGGTAAAATAAAACAGTATCGGAGAGCAGAAATAAATGGCGGGTTATAGTATCATATCGGAACTGATCATAAATATTCTCAGGGTGCTGCTGGTCAGGCGGATGATGGAACTGTTTCTCACTGTGCAGGAGGAAGACGGGAAAAGAGTATGGGTCGGATTTGCGTTATACTATCTGCTGACTGCTGTTCTGTACGGTATTTTCAATATTTCTATAGTATATGAAATCTGTAATTATCTGGGAATCGCGGCAGTCATCCTGCTTTATCCTATAGGAAATTCCGTCATAATGAGGGAAGAATGCGGAACATTCTCCGAAGCGCCAGTATGGCGCTTTGTGCCAGTATGGCGCTTTGTGCCAGTATGGCGCTTTGTGCCGCGTGCGGCGTTTTTTTTCCGGGAGGTCTGGAAAAAGCGGCTTTGGGTATCCCTGGTGGTATTCAGTACGGATCTGGCCTGCGCCCTTGTAGTGTATTTTGCCTTTCCCGGAGAGTATCTTGTACAGCAGCAGGCGATCCAGACGCTTCTGCTTCTGATCTGTGTCACTGTTGCAGGTCATATATCCCGCCCTGCGGACAGCAGGGATATTGCCCTTGACAAAAGGCAGACCGGCATTTTGATCCTTATTCCCGGGGCAAGCGTGTTTAGCTTATGTGTCCTGCTGTATGGGGGATTCGGAGGCAGGGCGGCGATGCTGATCTGTATTTCCATGCTTGTGATCAATCTGGGCATATTTTACTTCCATCATGTGATGACGGAAAACTACCGGAATTTAAGGGAGAATGATATTTACCGGCAGCAGACATACGCATACCGGAACCAGCTGGACGTGATCATGGAATCCCAGGGACGTATCCGGGCGCTAAAGCATGATATGAAAAATCACATTCTGGCACTCCAGGCGCTTTTGCAGAAGGGGGACACAGAGGAGGCGAACCGGTATCTCAGTTCCATGCAGGATTTTATGACAAACCCGTCAGAATATATTACCACGGGAAACGAGTCGGTGGACAGCCTGCTAAACTATAAACTGCTAAGGGCAAAGGAGATCCTGCGGACGGTGGAGGCAAGGGTCAGTATACCGGAAAAGCTGGGGCTGCATTCCTTTGATTTAAATGTGGTGCTGGGAAACCTGCTGGACAACGCCATGGAGGCGGCATGCCGGACGGAAGAAAAGCTGCTGAGGGCGGAGATCAGCCTGGAAAAGGGTATTCTGTATATCAATATCCGCAACAG
Source organism: uncultured Lachnospiraceae bacterium (assembly GCA_947385725.1). GTDB lineage: Bacteria > Bacillota > Clostridia > Lachnospirales > Lachnospiraceae > Acetatifactor. Next base: position 2,249 of record CANDMD010000143.1, read on the forward strand.
CTGTCAGGGGATTGCGGACGGAAAAGTACAGCGCCTGGAGACCACAAAGGAGGACGCGCCGAATCATGGGATTGGTCTGGGCAATGTGCGGCGGATTGTTGAAAAATATCACGGGGAGATGGATCTGGTCTGTGAAAACGGATGCATGGAAGCGGATATTGTCATGTATATCAATGAGATGTAAAAATAGCTGATTTCGGCAAAAATATGGTCTGATTTCGTCTCCTGTCTTTAAAGGATGGTCTTTTGTGGTATATTTTCTGTCAGGATCCATGAGAACAGGACGAGGAGGATGAGCATGAGAAAAAGTATTTTGCCTGCGGCGATGGCAGTGGTTTTAAGCGTTTTTGCTCTGATCAGCTGCCAGGGAGCGCCGGATGCGGTGGAGGGAAACGGTATTATGCACGCCCAGGGTGAACTGGAAAGACAGGTGCAGGAGATTGCCGGGGCAGATGCCCGAGGGCAGGCGCAGACTGGGGCGGGCACTGGGGGATCATTAGGAACAGGCGCAGGAAACGGGGCAGATGCCCAGAGACAGACAACGACATTAGCCGGGACACAGGTGGCGGGTCGGTATCAGGGCACGGTGGGCGCAGGTGGTAATATCATAAACATAAACGCAGAAATCCCTGGGATTCCCGATAACCTGTATGTGATTACCCTACAGCCCGATGACGGACTGGACAAGGATGCCCTGTTGGCTTTCCTGGACAGTGAAGGCGGCAGCATAGAGGATACTTCCCGGGAACTGTTGGAGGAGATCGAGGAGGGCGACCGATATAACAGCACCACCCAGGAAAACGGCGACCGGTTTTTATATTCTAAATTCGGTGATCACACTGCGCTCCGGCTTGTAAGCGGGACAAAGGAAGCATCCTTTGTAGGCAACACATCGGCGTATTACGTGGATCATGCGTTAATGGAAAAATGTCAGGGGATTTTCGGCGGGGACTACAGTGAAACGCTGATTGCCCTGGACAGAATGGGCGAAGGCAGCTTTTCGGCCCAGAGAGCCGGGGAAATCCTCCTGGACAAGCTGGGGGCTGTGTGGGTGGATGACATTGCCTTTGAGAAGATTTATTTTGTGGAAGGAGACGGTTACAGCTATTATCAGATGTACTTTATCCCTGTCCGGGAGGGGCTGAAGGTGGATATCGGAAGCAACAGCTATTGCCTGGGGCAGGTGCGGCCAGATGGGTGGGCGGAGGTTTCACAGGATGGAGTGGCGGAAGTAAGCCTTAACAACTTCTGCGGAAAGGCAGTGGATCAGGATCCTGTGACGGCGCTTTCCTTTGAACAGGTCTTGAAAATACTGGAACAGTATCTGGACAGCGGCATGATCCAGTCGGACGGCAGGATCACCTATGACAGGGTGGAATTAAATTATTACCCGGTGCCCACTGCGCCTGCCCAGGATGGGATCGAGTATAAGTCCGAACTGGTGCTTAAGCCCATATGGCATATTTATATGCTCCTTGACGAATATGTGGACGGGGGGTATGGTGATGCAACCGGGCCGTCACACATATGCGTGGACGCGGTTACCGGGGAACTGGTGGAGTTGCAGTGAGGCCGCGATATGATGTTTAGAATGGGTATTTTATGGAGTCAGAGCGAAAGCAGGGCTTGCAGGTAAAGCAATGGAGGGGCAGAGGGATGAACAGGAAATTTCTATGGGAGGATATCAGGAGAAGCTTTGCCAACCAGGGATTTTTTGCAGGTGTTTTCGGGCTTGGGGCGCTGCTTGCATACAATTTTGTCACGGAATCGCTCCATTCGGGAAGCTCTTATTATGCCATTGTGAATATACTGGCTGCATCAGGTTTTGTTGTATTTCTCCCCGTGTTCCCGGTGCTGGGGTATGCGCCCCGCTTTTGCAGTGAATATGAGAGCGGGTACTACAGGCTGATTCTTGCCCGGATAAAATTGAGAGGATATGCCCGGGTGCGGATCACCAGCGTGGCATTGTCAGGAGGGGCAATTGTTGCGATACCCTATCTTCTCGTCTGCCTTGTGGCAGTGATCCTGCAGGCACCGGAACTGGAGAATGTGAATTCCCTGGGACTGGATGCTTCCGGGGTAAATCTTTTGAGGGTTCCGGAAGATCTTGAAATGGTGGTGATAGGCCAGACCTACGGGATTGGTGTGATGGTGGCGGTAAAGGTATTGCTGGGCTTTCTGTTCGGGGCGGCATGGGCGCTGGTGGGACTGGCGTTTGCGATGTGGATGCCAAATAAATATGTGTCGCTGATTGCGCCCTTTGTCCTGTATGAGTCTCTTTATATTTTGATGCCTGACCAACTCAATCCTGCCCTGCTGGTACGAGGGGACGATGCAGGGCATTTGGTTTCGGCGGGGATGGAATGTGTCTGGCTTCTGGTTGCCGCCGCAGCCGCCATGGCGGGCTTTAGGAGGAGATGCGGGGATGGGTAAGACAGGGAAAGTTGCCAGGGCAGGCAAGGTTGCCAGGGCAACAAAAGTTGCCCTTGGGATGCTGCGGCAGGAAATGGGCAGCGTCAGGGTAGTCATGGGGTATCTGCTGGGAATGGCATTTTTGGCGCTGGGCATAAATGATTTTTTGAGATATGCAGCGGAGACCGGAGAGCCTGTGAACATATGTGAAGCCTTTATTGTCATCGCGAACCAGGGTATGGCGGGCAGATTCTGGGTGCTGGGGTATCTGCTGGCCATCGGGGACGCGCCTTTTGTCAGGGGGAATACCTACCTTACGCTGTACCGCAGCGGCAAGCGGAGCTGGAATATGGGTATGCTGCTGTATGTTTTTATACAGGCGCTCTTGTATCTCCTGTGTCTTGTCGTGGCATCCGCTGTGGCCAGCACTCCGGCCGGGTTTACCGGGGAGATCTGGAGCAGTCCTGTCTATCTGCTGGGCACCGGCGCTTCGAATGTCATTGCAGAAAAATACCATATGAATTTTGACGGCGCGGCAATGATGAAGTATATGACGGTTCCACAGGCATTTGGCATTACCTTTCTGTATCTGCTTTGCTATTTTGTTTTCCTGGGCGTCCTGCTGTATCTCTGCAACCTGGCTATTGGCGGATTTTGGGGACTGGCGGCAGTGGCGGTGGTGCATCTGGGGAGCGTGGTCCTGGCCGTTGTCGCCAGGCTGCATCAGAGCCCTGCCTATTATGTGGACGGTACAGGCAGTCATTGGAAATATCCTTGCATGATGCTGGTTTTTATCTTCATTATGACGGTGGTGTCACTATTTGCTGTGAGGAAAGCAGATATTCGGTGACGGATGCAAAGGGAGTCCGAGAACACGCTCCAGGGAACTGTCGGTATATTGCATTCCTAGAGATTCCAATGGATGCACATGGATATGCAATCGAACGAAGTTCGATTTTGGAACGAAGTTCGATTTTGGAACGAAGTTCGATTTTGGAATGAAAGGAGACTCTTGATGGGACAGAGCATGCTATTAAATTTTTTCGGGGGAGTGTCACAGGATGGTTCGGGCTGGGCGGCGGATTTTGAAAGGGTTTTTTACGAACTGGCAAGATGGCTTGTGCCCATTGGCATCTGCCTGTTGGCGGAGGGGATCTGGCTCGAAAAGTGGAGGAAAATAGATCTGCTCTCGCGTTACCGGTATAAAACAGTTCATGCATGGTGGAGACGGAAATTTGTAAAAGGCCTGCTGAATGGATGCTTTACGGCGGTGGTTTTGTTCTTTGCGGCAATGGTAGTGGATGTGGCAGGCGGTGTGGGGATTGTGGAGGAAGGATGGGAAGCGCTTGTTTTATGGCTCACCCATATTGTGACAATCATATCTTTTTTCCTTGTCCTGGATCTGGGCAGCCTGAGGGGGCTTGCACCGGCTATCCTGCTGTTGTTGGAGGGAGTAACTTTTCTTCTGGGGTTTGTGCATGTGGGGACGGCTCGGTTTATGTACGGCATGTGGGGAATGTATTTTCAAAGCGAGTGGTATTTCGGCGGGACGGGGATTCCCGTGCTGTTTTCGCTGTTGGCCGAGGGCATATTGCTGATGTTTGCTTATTTGATAGGAAATTGCGCCCTGGCAAAAAGCGACCCCGTGAAGTTTTTTGCTGCATAGGGAATTGTGCGAGGGGATGCTGACTGTTATGGGAGAGGTATTTCCCGGAAGGGATCAGGGAGAACGGATAGGAAACGAAATCATGGAGGCTGGTATGAGTACAGTTATTGAGATTGAAAATCTGACAAAGAAATTTGGCGATGTCACTGCCCTGGAGGATGTCAGTCTGTGTATCGAGAGCGGGAAAATTTATGGGATCATCGGGCGGAACGGTTCCGGGAAGACCGTCCTGTTCAAGCTGATCGCCGGTTATTTAAAGCCCACCGCCGGGCGGGTCATGGTCAATGGGAAAGAGATCGGAAAGGATGCGGATTTCGCGGAAAATATTGGAATTATCATAGAAAACCCGGGATTCCTGAAGGGCTATACAGGATTTCAGAACCTGGCATATTTGGCAGGCATCCGCAATGTAATCGGCAAGGAGGAAATCAGGGAGAGCATGGAGAGGGTGGGGCTCGACCCGGACAGCGGCAAGAAGGTGGGCAAATATTCCCTGGGAATGAAGCAGCGTCTGGGTATAGCCCAGGCCATCATGGAGGATCCTGAGATCCTGATCCTGGACGAACCCATGAACAGTCTGGACAACCAGGGAGTGGAGGACGTCAGGGAGATTCTGATGGGACTGCGGGACGAGGGGAAAACCATCCTGCTGGCAAGCCACAACAAAGAGGACATAGAGGTATTATGTGACGAAGTGTATGAAATGGACCGGGGGAGGCTGCTGCCCTGACGGACAGCCTCTCCCCAAATGGGATCACCACCGCAAGAAAGCGATCACCCGGCTGGCTGAGTACTCTGACGGACAGCCTTCCCAAATGGTCACCCCCGCTCGGAACGGCATCAGGGTTCTTTGTTTGCAATGTAAATGTAAGCGTCCTCGAGCGTTGCCTCACAGGAACTGCATTCTGTCCGGGGCGGTGTTTCGCTGATGAATCTCATTTGCAATCCGTCCCCTGTATACTGTTTGGATGAAACATGATATCTTTTCTCCAGATCCCTCGCCATGTCTTCTTCTTTTACGTTACAAAGCCAGACATGGCCTTCTGCCTGTTCCAAGAGTTCTTTCATGCTTCCCGAATAAAGGAACTTCCCCTTTTTCATGACCGCAAGCTGATTGCAGGTAGCCGCCAGGTCTTCCACCACATGGGTCGAAAACAGAACGGTACGCCCTTCTGAGAAATCAACCAGCAGATTCCGGATACGGATGCGTTCTTCAGGGTCTAAACCGGTTGTCGGTTCATCCACAATCAAAAATTCAGGCTCGTTTAAAAGCGCCTGGACAAGTCCCACCCTCCGCTTCATGCCCCCTGACAGCTGTTTCATTTTCTTTCTGCGGTGCTCGGACAGGCTTGTCTTTTCGAGATAGTAACGGATGCGTTCCTGACAGGCTTTTCTGGGTATCCCGGATAAGTCTCCCATATATTCCAGGCATTCCTGCACTGTCAGGCTCGGGTAGAGGTCAATCTCCTGTGGCAGATATCCTATCTTTCTCTGTATTTTTTCGAAATTCCCCTCGCTGTAAAGGATGCCATCTATGGTTACCGTCCCGCTGGTTGGCGTCAAGACGGTCGTCAGTACACGCATGAGCGTTGTTTTGCCTGCCCCATTTTCCCCCAACAGTCCAAAGATTCCTTTTGGGATTTCCAGGTCGGCATGATTGAGTGCAGTTACCTTATTCCGGAACGTCACCGTTAAATCCTCTATCTTGATTCCCATGGTCTTAACCTCTTTTCTCAATGATTTCAGGCAATGCCGCCACTGCCATGATTCCAATACAAATACAGACAATTTTCCCATAGATCCAGCTAAAATCGCGGCTGTTTTCCAAACTCCTGAACGTATAGGAAAACAGGTTCCATGCGCCCAGATATCTGTTGCCGGCGCTGGAATTTGTCGCCAGCCACAGCACCAGGCAGCCGCCGATTCCCGCCCACATATTCCGGAGCAGACAGGAGAGCAGATTTGACATAAGCCCCCAGAACCCAAGGGTGACAGCGATAGCGGCAATATAGACAAGGAACTGGCATATTTCATTTCCTGGACCGCCCTGCCCTGTCCTTGGGTTTTGGAACAGAAAAAATAAACCATATGAGAGGACCGCCACTGCTAATAAATAAAATTCCTGTATTACAATCCGCCTGTAAATGGAGTGAATCCTCTTTTTCATGGGGCATAGCCGCCAGATTTCCGACCGCCTGCCGGTAATTTCCTGCGTATAGGCATCTGCGCAGAAAGTGAGGGTCAGTATTGCCATTGGGGCTTCCAAGGCGATTCCTATTTCATCCGAATAAGTCACCCCCCTGACGAGGCTCAGGATTACGACGAAAATGATTGCATAGGCCTGCTTTTGGAACGGGAGGGAGATTTTCATATCGTGCCTCAATATACCCGCCTCCTTTTCCATAGCTGCATCGAGAAAAAGAGAATGCAGATCGCGGCTAAGACCAGGAAACTCTGATTCAGCAATGCCATTGGCGGAGGGGCAGTATCAAAGAAATCGCCCGGAAACCTTACCATAATTGCTAACGGCCTGCCATAATACCCGTAGATGCCGTCCGCATTTCTGTAGCTTCCCATATTTGAGTACACCATATAAAGGAACAGGAAAGGCACTGCGGGCAGCGGGTTTTTAAACAGCAGTGAAATCAGGCTGTATACGCTTACAATCATCAGCATATTTGGCAGGATATAAAAACAGGTCGCCAGTAAAAAGTCTGTCAGACGCACTTCAAATCCCTGTTTTCCCGCTGCTACAAGGCATAAGGTGAAAAATACCAGGTTCAGGACTGCCAGTACCAGCAGGCAGACTGCAAAACCGCCGCCCACTTTGCCGGACAGGTATTTCCCCGCACTGACAGGCTTGGTGTGAAGAAGTTCATAAGTGTTCCGCCTTGTGTCCTGCATAAACAGGACGGATAACAGAACCGTGGCGAAAAATCCCATGAACAGTCCTGCAAAGTCGGCGAATTTTCTTGCAAAATAGTATGAAAATGTTCTGCTTTCCAGCTTTTCCGCAATATAAGAATTGATGTCTTCACGGCTGCCCTTATGATAGGCTGTGATTTTATACTCGTAATATGCATTATAGAAACCATACGTTTCCAGATGGGCACAGGCTGTCATGATATCCATATCTTTTATTTCTGTCATAAGGGACTGCACCCCGGCATTGTCCATCTCAAATTCGGAAATCAGGACTTCCCGGATCCGCTCTTCCCATATCTTTCGTCTCAGCCCTTTTTCCGTTGGCACATATCCTTCATAAACGTCTCCCTGGTGAATCATTTCCGGAAAATCATTTACAATTGTCTCCCCTTCTTTGAGATAATGGATATCCAGATAGGGGCTTACATTTTGAAATATCATCAGGACACCAATGGCGATACCAAGCCAGAGCAGAGGGCTTTTCATATAGCTTTTTAACTCCCTTTTTATAATTGACCACATAGCTTTGCCTCCTTTCAATAATCCCATTGTAAAAGAGAAATCACAACAGAAAGACA
>CANDMD010000144.1 GCA_947385725.1 uncultured Lachnospiraceae bacterium
CACCCAACAGAACACTCTTTCCCTACACGACGCTCTTCCGATCTTCCAGATAATCCATCAGCTCCTGCACTGCCATCTTCGCGCAGTTATCCTCCGCCTCCTCAGTGCTGGCGCCAAGGTGGGGAATCACGATGCAGCCAGGCTGTCCCGCTGTGGTGGGATTAGGGAAGTCGGACACATAACACTTCACTTTCCCGCTCCTGATCCCCGCCAGAACCGCCTTCTCGTCAACCAGCAGATCCCTTGCATAATTCAGGATCACAACACCGTCCTTCATCCTGGAAAGGGCTTCCTCATCAATCGTATTCTTCGTATCCTCCAGCAGAGGAACATGGACGGTAATGAAATCACACTGGGCATAGATATCTTCCTTATTGGTCACATGCTTTACCTGACTGCTCAGGCTCCACGCGGCGGCAACGGACAGGTAAGGATCATAGCCATACACCTCCATGCCAAGGCTGACGGCCGCATTTGCCACCTTTGCGCCCACAGCGCCCAGGCCGATCACGCCCAGCTTTTTGCCCTCGATCTCCGTGCCCGCAAATTTCTTTTTTTCCTTCTCCGCAGCCTTTGCGATATTTTCATCCCCGGCTGCGCCCTTCACCCAGTCGATACCGCCAATCACATCGCGGGAAGCCAGCAGCATACCCGCAAGCACCAGCTCCTTCACGCCGTTTGCGTTGGCGCCGGGAGTGTTAAATACCACAATGCCCTTCTCCGCGCACTTATCCAGGGGGATATTGTTGGTCCCTGCCCCGGCTCTCGCCACAGCCAGAAGACCGCCGGGCAGTTCCATGTCATGCATGGCGGCGCTTCTCACCAGGATACCCTCCGCCTCCGCAGCATTCTCGGTCAAGGTATAATCTGCCGTCAGACTGTCCAGGCCTACCTTGGAAATGGGATTCAAACAATTTATATTAAACATGGTGTTCTCCTTATTCATCGTCACAGGAATATCCAAAACAGCCTACTGTTTCTTGCAGATTCCCTGTTGGTTTCAGCTTCTCTACCTGTTTCAGCTTTTCCGTCTATTTCAGATTTTCCGCCTCAAATTTCTTCATGAACTCCACCAGCTTCTCCACACCTTCAATGGGCATGGCATTATATATGCTGGCCCGCATGCCTCCTACGGATCTGTGTCCTTTCAGGTTCTCGAAACCGGCTTCCTTCGCTTCTTTTACAAATTTAGCGTCAAGGTCTGCGTCCCCGGTGACAAACGGAACATTCATCAGGGAGCGGTCCTCCTTGCGGACAGTGCCTTTGAACAGTTTGCTCTCGTCCAGGAAATCATAGAGAATCTGGGCTTTCTTCTCATTGTACTCTTTCATGGCCGTCAGACCGCCCTTTGCCTTTAACCACTTAAACACCTTGCCACAGATATAGATTCCATATGCGGGAGGCGTGTTGTAAAGGGAATCATTGTCCGCATGGGTCTTATATTTCAGCATGGTGGGTGTGCCGGGAAGCACATCCTCCGTGATCAGGTCCTCCCGGATGATCACGATCACCACACCTGCGGGACCGATATTCTTCTGTACGCCGCCATAGATTACGCCATATTTGGTCACGTCCACCGGCTCGGACAGGAAGCAGCTGGACACATCAGCCACCAGCGTCTTACCCTTCGTGTTGGGCAGGGTCTTAAACTTTGTGCCGTAAATCGTATTATTCTCGCAGATGTATACATAATCCGCATCCTCGCTTATGGGCAGGTCTGAACAATCAGGAATATAAGAAAAGGTCTGATCCTCGGAGGAAGCAATCTTATTGGCCTTACCGTAAATGCAAGCCTCCTGATAAGCTTTCTTAGCCCACTGACCGGTGACAATATAATCCGCCACCTTATTTTTCATTAAATTCATGGGAATCATGGCAAACTGCTGGCTGGCGCCGCCCTGCAGGAACAGCACCTTATAATTGTCGGGAATGTTCATAAGTTCCCTTAAGTCAGCCTCCGCCTCCTTAATGATCGTATCATATGCCTTGGAACGGTGGCTCATCTCCATAACGGACATGCCTGTTCCCCTGTAATCCAGCATTTCATCCGCAGCCTCTTTCAGCACCTCCTCAGGAAGCACCGCAGGGCCTGCGGAAAAGTTATACACTCTTGGCATTTCATAATCCTCCTCAAATTTAAAGTGATACGCCTAAATTATTTTGAACATAGGTATAGAATAATCTCTTCCATTACTTTAGTCAACTACATTGTTAAAATTTTTTCTAATAAAACATAATCACCGGCGTGCCGACCTCCACCTTTTCGTACAGCTGCGCCATAGCCTCCGTCGGCGTATTGATACATCCGTGGGAGCCGTCTGTCTTATAGATCTCACCCCCAAATTCCGACCGCCAGCTGGCATCATGGATTCCGATGGCACCCTTCACGGGAACCCAGTACTTTACGGGGGAAGCGTACCCCGGTCCCCGCAGCACCCTGTTCCTCTGCTTGTTGTAGACAAAGTTCACGCCCTGGGGCGTTCCCCTTCTCCTGCCGGTGTGTCCCGTCACGATATCCGTTTCAATGGTCAGCTCCCCGTCCACATAATAGTACATTTTCTGTTCGGTCATATCTACTTCGATATAGGTATCCCCGATGTCATTCTTGCCCCGCACAACCCCCTGCCGTATATAAGACGGAATATGCACCTCCTGCCGTTTTCCCTCCAGCGCTTCCATCAGGTAATCAAATTCCGCCTCCTGGTCTATGGTAGTCCCGTAAGTGCCGTTTCCGGGCACCTGAATCACATCCCCCCGGGTGCTCCGGAATCTGATCTCTTTCCCAAAAGTATCATATTCTTCCGCCAGCAGGCTGATGAAGGACTTCACGGCTTCCGGATCCACCACAGGTTCACCTGCCTCATCCAGAAGGGGCAGGCCGGACTGATCCACCGTCAGGAAGCTCCCTGAAATGCCTCCCTGCAAGGCCATCATCTGATCGCCCATATCGTAAACAATACCGCACTGCTGAAATTCCTCCACCTTCTCCCACAGGGCGAGCAGGGTCATCTGCCATGCGGAAGGAGACAGATCATAGATACAGCCGGATTGCTCCATGTCCACTTCATAGCTGCCGTCAGCCACACATTCCCGGACACGCTGAAAAAGCAGTTCCTCGTCCAGCCTGTGTTCCAGCCCATTTTCCAGTATCCACCCCTCCGTCTCGGAATAATGAATCCTGACATCGTCCTCCTTTTCCGCCTCTTGACGCACAGGTTCCAGCTCCTCCAGCAGCTGCCGCAGCTTCTCCTCATCAAAGGAGAACTCAGGCAGCAGTTCATGGCTTTGCCGCAGCATCATGTTTTCCATCCAGGACAGCGGATTCTGCTGATGGATGAAGCGCTCCAGCGGCCCTGTATAATCCGCCTCGTAATCCGTCCCGGCAAGATCCACCGGATAAACATTCCCCTCTTCGTCCAGGATATGGACGACAGGAGCCTCTGCCCTTGCGGAAAGCTCCTGATTTACCTCTTCCACAGATTTTCCTGTACAGTAGACACCGTTGATCCAGGTATTTACCGGAAAATTATTCCGGTAATATAGCACCAAAAGGAGAAACGCTGCCACCGTCAGAAAAAGTCCAAACAAGAGAAATCTTACCACAAAACGACACAATTTCTTCATGTTTCCCCTCATTTACCCCTTTACGTCTATCCTTTATACTGATTCCCTGATATCATCCCTTCAGGTCATCCCCGTCAAACACTTCGGCAATGGGCGCCCCCGCGGGAACCATGGGGAATACCTTGTCATCTTCCGGGATCATACACTCGATCAGCACCGGCGCCTTCAGGTCAATGGCTTTCCTGATGGCAGGCTCCATCTCCTCTTTCGTGGTCACCCGGATTGCCGCACATCCCAAAGCCTCTGCAACCTTGCAGAAATCCACCTTGTCGTTCAGCACCGTCTGGGAATAGCGTTTGCCGTAAAACAGGGTCTGCCACTGGCGCACCATGCCCAGCACATGGTTATTGATGACCACCTGGATGATGGGGATATTGTACCTGCTGGCCGTGGCAAGCTCGTTCATATTCATTCTGAAACAGCCGTCCCCCGCAATATTGATACAGATCTTGTCAGGCTGCCCCAGCTGTGCCCCGATGCAGGCTCCCAGTCCATAGCCCATGGTGCCCAGTCCCCCTGAGGACAGGAAGGTACGGGGCTTCGTATAATGGTAATACTGGGCCGCCCACATCTGGTGCTGTCCCACATCCGTGGTGATCAGCGCCTCCCCCTTCGTCACCCTGTCAATGGTCTCGATCACATAGGGACAGGAAAGACGCGCATCATCATATTTCAGGGGGAATTTCGCCTTCAAATCCCTGACCCTCTGCATCCAGTTACTGTGATCCTGCTGTTCCAGGCTTTCGTTCAGGATCTGCAGGATCCGTTTCAGATCCCCGATCAGGCTGGCATCCACACGGATATTTTTGTTGATCTCCGCAGGGTCGATATCAATGTGCACGATCTTCGCCCCCTCCGCGAATTTCTTCGGATTGCCGGTCACGCGGTCAGAGAATCTCGCCCCCAGCGCGATCAGAAGGTCACATTCACTGACTCCCAGGTTGGAAGCTTTGGTGCCGTGCATACCGATCATGCCCGTGTAGCGGTCACTGTTTCCGTCAAAACCGCCCTTTCCCATGAGCGTATCGCACACAGGGGAATCGATCAGCTCCGCGAATCTGGCCACCTCCTCATAGGCCTCCGAAAGAATGGCTCCCCCGCCCAGATAGATAAAAGGTCTCTTCGCCTCCCTGATAAATCCCTCCACCTTCGCGAAATCCTCTGCGGAGGAGAGACTGACCCGCTCGGTTTTCTTCACCTCACAGGGGGTATATTCGCAGACCGCCGCGGTCACATCCTTGGTGATGTCCACCAGCACCGGGCCGGGACGCCCTGTCCTCGCGATCTCAAAGGCTTTTCTCAGGATGCCCGCCAGTTCCTCCACATTTTTCACGATAAAGCTGTGCTTGGTGATGGGCATGGCCACACCGGCGATATCCACCTCCTGGAAGCTGTCCTTTCCCAGCATGGGAAGGGTCACATTGGCGGTGATCGCCACCATGGGAACAGAATCCATGTATGCCGTTGCAATGCCGGTTACCAGATTGGTTGCGCCGGGGCCGCTGGTTGCCATGCAGACCCCCACCCTGCCGGTGGCCCGGGCATAGCCGTCCGCCGCATGGGCCGCGCCCTGCTCATGGCTGGTCAAGATGTGACGTATCTCGTCACTGTGCTTGTAAAGGGCGTCATAAATATTCAGGATGGAGCCCCCCGGATAACCGAATATGGTGTCCACACCCTGCTCCTTCAGACACTCCACAACTATTTCAGAACCGTTCAACTGCATCTTCAGACTTCCTCCTGTTTCCCGGGTATTTCCAGCACAGCGCCTCTGTTGCCGCTTGTGACCATCTTCTCATATCTGGACAGATAGCCGGTGGTCACCTTAGGCTCCCTGGGCTGCCATTTCTTTGCCCTCTCCGCCAGTTCTTCCTCGGAGACTTTCACATCCAGTTTCAGTTCCGGAATATTGATGCTGATGATATCCCCCTCTTCCACCAGGGCAATAGGGCCGCCTACCGCCGCCTCCGGGGAGACATGGCCAATGGAAGCACCCCTGGACGCGCCGGAGAACCGTCCGTCGGTGATCAGCGCAACGCTGGAGCCAAGCCCCATGCCTGCGATGGCCGAGGTGGGATTGAGCATCTCCCGCATACCGGGCCCGCCCTTGGGACCCTCGTAGCGGATCACCACCACGTCGCCCGCCACGATCTTACCGCCCTTGATGGCCGCAATGGCATCTTCCTCGCAGTCAAAGACCCTGGCAGGACCCTCGTGCACCATCATTTCCTCCACCACCGCGGAACGCTTTACCACGGAGCCGTCAGGGGCAAGGTTTCCCTTCAGTACGGCAAGGCCGCCGGTCTTACTGTAAGGATGCTCCACTGTGCGGATGACCTCAGGATTCCGGTTCACCGCATTTGCAATGTTCTCCCCGATGGTTTTCCCTGTAACCGTCATACACTCTGTATTTAACAGTCCGATATCCGCCAGTTCCTTCATCACTGCGTACACGCCGCCCGCCTCGTTCAGGTCTTCCATGTAAGTAGGACCTGCGGGCGCCAGGTGGCAGAGATTCGGGGTCTTCTCGCTGATGGGATTTGCAAAGCTGATATCGAAATCAAAGCCGATCTCATGGGCGATGGCAGGCAGATGGAGCATGGAGTTGGTAGAGCAGCCCAATGCCATATCCACTGTCAGTGCGTTCATGATGGCATCTTTTGTGATGATGTCGCGGGCGCGGATATTCCGGCGCAGCATCTCCATGACCGCCATACCGGCGTGCTTTGCCAGCTTGATCCGCTCGGAATAAACCGCAGGGATGGTTCCGTTGCCCCGAAGTCCCATCCCCAGGGCTTCCGTCAGGCAGTTCATGGAATTGGCAGTATACATGCCGGAGCAGGAACCGCAGGTAGGACAGACCTTGTTCTCAAATTCCGTCACATCCTCCTCCGTCATTGTCCCCGCCGCATAGGAGCCCACCGCCTCGAACATGGAGGAAAGGCTTCTCTTCTGCCCCATCACATGGCCGGCCAGCATGGGGCCTCCGGATACGAACACGGTGGGAAGATTCAGCCTTGCCGCCGCCATCAGAAGTCCCGGAACATTCTTGTCACAGTTTGGCACCATCACCAAAGCGTCAAATTGATGGGCAATCGCCATACATTCGGTGGAATCCGCGATCAGGTCACGGGTCACCAGTGAATATTTCATGCCGATATGTCCCATGGCAATGCCGTCGCAGACCGCGATCGCAGGGAACACCACCGGAACGCCGCCTGCCTCCGCAACCCCCAGCTTCACGGCATCCACGATCTTATCAATATTCATATGTCCGGGTACGATCTCATTGTAAGAACTGACAATTCCCACCATGGGCTTCTTCATTTCCTCCGGGGTAAACCCCAGCGCGTTAAAAAGGCTTCTTGCCGGCGCCTGCTGCATGCCGGCCCTCGCATTATCACTTGTCATCATCTGTTTATCCTCCTGTCCTGTTTCCTATTCTATTCTTCCCCGTGCTTTCCGTGACTTACTTTTCCGTGTTTTCCTTGGCTTTCTTTCCCGAAAACACCTTGCCGCAGCCGCCAAATGCCTGTAGGCGGTCACTTGACCTGTTGTACACGGGAAGCACTCCATTGCAAATCACTTGACTCTCTCTGCCAGCAGGTCGCCCATCCGGCTGCATCCCACTTTCGTGCAGCCCTCCGACATGATATCCGCCGTGCGGAAACCGTCCGTCAGCACCTGCTTCACCGCCTTCTCAATGGCATCCGCCTCCCGGTCCAGGTCAAAGCTGTACCGCAGCATCATGGCAGCGCTCAATACCGTGGCAATGGGATTCGCGATATCCTGTCCCGCGATATCCGGAGCGGAGCCGTGGCTGGGCTCATAGAGACCGAATTTACTGTCATTCAGGCTTGCGCTTGCCAGCATGCCGATGGAGCCGGTGACCATGCTTGCCTCGTCTGACAGAATGTCACCAAACATATTTTCCGTGAGGATCACGTCGAACTGCGCCGGATCCTTCACCAGCTGCATGGCACAGTTGTCCACCAGCATATGTTCCAGGGTCACCTCCGGATAATCCTTCGCCACTTCTTCCACCACCTTCCTCCAGAGACGGGAGGAGTCCAGCACATTGGCCTTATCCACGCTGGTCACCTTCTTACGGCGTTTCATGGCGATATCGAATCCCTTGACGGCAATACGCCTGATCTCATTTTCATCATAGGTCAGGGTATCGATGGCTTTCCGCACACCGTTTTCTTCTATTGTCTTACGCTCCCCGAAATACAGGCCGCCAGTCAGTTCCCTCATAATCATCATATCAAATCCGGCCCTGCTGATCTCCCCCTTTAAGGGACAGGCTCCTGCCAGTTCATCATACAATACCGCCGGACGCAGGTTGGCAAAGAGGTTCAGTGCCTTTCTGATGGCCAGCAGTCCCGCTTCCGGCCTTAAATTGGGTGGCAGCTTATACCAGTGGGAAGTGGTCGTATCGCCGCCTATGGAACCCATCAGCACGGCATCCGCCGCTTTCGCTTTGGCTATGGCCTCCTCCGTCAGTGGAACCCCGTGTACGTCAATGGATGCACCTCCCATAAGGATATCCTCGAATACCATCTTATGCCCGTAGAGTTCCGCTGTCTTCTCCAGTACCTTTTTCGCCTCTCTTATAATTTCCGGTCCGATCCCGTCACCGGGGATACATGTAATATGAAGTTCCATTTCTCCCATCCTTTCTATGTAAGACACCATTTAACCAAAAGAAACGCTTCCACCAGCGCTTTTCTAATCATACCTTAAACAACGACAAATTTCAACCGGATAATTTCTCCCCAGGATAAACGAAAAGATTCCCAATCCGCCGGATTACAGAGATCCGAAGGACGGGGAATCTTCTCATTTTTTGAGTCACGGTAAATTTCATTGACTGTGAGTATATTAATGTCTATGCTGCTCATCCAGATATAGCTGTACCCTATTCTGCATGATACGGGCAGTCTCCTCTGCGGTCTTGTCCCCCGACCAGAAGCTTCCCGCCTCCTCCCTTATGATATGGTAGATATCTGTGAATGTTTCATCCCAATAAGCGTTTTCCACCAGGTACGTCAGGAACTCAATATCCTGTTCCTCCAGCTTCGGATACTCCTGCCAGACTTCCCGGGATACAGGATTCCGGCTGCTGCCCGGCTGGTAATTCTTTACAAGCCCTTCCCATTCTTTCACCTGTCTTGCCACATGTCCCTCAAAAGAATCCCGGCGCACCGGAAAGGACGGCACAGTCTTCTGGTAGTCCTCGGACAGCAGGAACTCCAGAAACGCCCACACTCCCTCCTTGTTTTCGGAAGCGCTGTTCATGCCCAGCACATAATTCGGCATGAAACGGTAGTACGGGATGCCTTCGGAATTGGGATAACCCGCAAATTCCGCAAAATCCCCATAGGCATCCATGTATGCCATATACTCATACACGTTAGATACGTCAAAATACACTGTCATGATCCTGCCGTCATGCAGCCACTGGCAGGAATTTTCCACGATTTCCATCGGTTCCGACTCCTGCTTCCCATCCGTGACCTGCCGGACGCCTTCCAGTATTTTGATAAAGCGTTCACTGTCAAAGGAACACTTGCCTGCCTGCCAGTCCACAAAGCTTCCCATATCCGCATAAAGCGCGTCCTCCATCACCATATAAGTATTTATCTGGGGAATAATCAGTGCTTCCGGATTCTGTAAACCCAGTGCCAGGTATTCCTCTGGTGTCCACACTCCGTCGTCTGTCACCCCCTTCTTTACGACAATTCCCCTCAGATGGAACTCCGTAAACAGGTAAAGCAGCTTCCCGTCCCTGGTTCCCGCATTTATGACAGAAGGAAACAGGTCTGATTCCTGTACCACGCTGCTCCCCGCAAAGTACGGGGACAGATCCTCCAGCACACCGTTGGCCGCCAGCTCCGACTCCCGGAACAGCTGGAACCCGTCCGGTCCCTCGCCTTTTAACAGCTCCAGATACAACTCCTGTAGCTCATAATATTTTATTTCCACCTGATACTGCCGGTTGTAATGGTTGTATTCCTCCGCTGCGGCCGTCAAAGCGGATCCGTTTACTGAATCAGCTCCGCCAAGGCTGCCTATCACGATTCTCTGCACCTCCGGAACATCGGCCGCCGTCATGGTCTCGATATAAGCCAGCTCCTTCTCCTGTCTAGATCGGAAGAGCGTCGTGTAGGGAAAGAGTGTTCTGTTGGGTGTTG
>CANDMD010000145.1 GCA_947385725.1 uncultured Lachnospiraceae bacterium
AACACAAGGGATACAGCGATTTTTTAATCTACTAACTGTCAAAGACAGGATTATACTAAAAGAATGCATACTTTTCAAGTATTGAGGGAATGGGCAAATTTTATTATATTTACTGCTGTTCTCCAAACTAAATCTTTATCTTTCTTCCGCATCTTCCTGCTTCATTTTTTCCATCAGGATTCCTTCAATGTCCTCTTCCTCATACGCCAGTGCCTTCTCCACGTTCATCTCTTCGATCCTTTCAAAATCTCGTTCCAGTTCCTGTGACATCCGTCTCTCTCCTTTCTCTTCACCTTCCATCATTTCTTCCAGTTCCCGTTCTGTATCTGCCTTTTTCACAGAATCCCCACACACCGGGCATACCGTGTGCTTTTTGGAAATTTTTGCGCCGCATCTCCTGCATCTCCTGACCACGGCTCTTTTCCTTGCCTGCATCACTGTATCAACACTGATATACAACATATTGAACAGAATGAATCCGGCACTCAGCCGCCGATCATAAAACAGCATCCCCAACGCCAATACCTGAATCAAAATGCTGACAATATATTTTCTCACGACTTCCATATACTGCTTTTTCATGCCCATTCTCCAATCAAAATAATCTAAACACCACAGTTCCTTTTATTTCTTCGTTTCTGACACAGCCAAACTTTCTGGAATCTAAAGATACCTTCCTGTTGTCCCCCAGCAAAAAATATGTACCAGAAGCCAGCCGCCTTTTTTTCCATGTTCCCTTTTCATCTGCATTTTCCTGTAATACATAGGGCTCTTCTACACATTCTCCATTTATGATCAGCTTCCCTGCCTGTATTTCAACAGTATCACCGCCTTCTGCCGCCACACGCTTTACCACCGTACATCTCAGCAGTTCCACATCCGCAACTACGATATCCCCTTTCCGGGGGGATGCCTGCTTATCTATAAGAACAATGTTCCCACTCTCCAAGGCAGGCGCCATAGATTTCCCGATCACGCATACGAGTGCAAACCTGCTGCAGAATAAAGCCACAATTATAATTGCAATCACAGCTGAACCCCAAAAACGATATTGAATCTTCCTGTTTCCCGTTATATCCCTCCTCTAATCCTTATTTCCTAACTTGTCAAAGTTCTTACGCATCAGAGCAACCTCCGCCTCATTAATGCTGCATTCATTGAAATCAATACTCAGCATCCGGTCCGTTTTTTCTATCTGCTTCTCAATATCCGGCTCTTTTGTACTTCTTACTTCCGGCTTCTGAACAACAGAAAACTCTTTTTCCTGATCGAGATACGCAAGAATTGCTTTTACCACGACTCTTGCTTTCTTCCTGCCAAGTCTGTTCAGATAATCCCCTGCTCTCCTGTGATCAGGATCCGCTTCATCCAGCATGATTGAAAACCTGTATTGATGGCGTTTTTCCATTTATACCTCCTCAGCTTTCCCGTATAGTCAAATGCCCTGATGGTCGATCAGATACCGCATTTTGTATCCTTTTGCATTTGCATTGATGTCATCGATCACGAAATATTCCCCCTGATACCTTTCCCATACTTCCGCAATAATTCCGGAAAGTACGATTGAACCGCCGCCTACAAATATGGTCAAAGTTGTATTGAAGTCAATCCCTGCCTCCCTGAAGTTCCCCAAAAGTTCCACCACATGTTCCTTTGCCATTTCAAATATATGATGGATCAGTACTTCTGAAAATCCGGTTCGATTCCCTTTTAAAATGTTATAAATGTCCACTTCATCCAGAAGAATATTGTATCTCCGGTTTATGGAAAGCCGGATTTTGTTGTAAAGTGTGATCATCCCCAATTCCAGAGAATCCGCCTGATCCAGTTCCCCATACCGCAGGATCAGATAGTCAATCGTCATGCCGCCGAAATCAATCAGGCATACTTTATGCCGTTCATTCAGACCCATTTTAGAGGCAAGGACCAGATATACCGAATACCCTTGTATATTCATTCCTACTTCCGTAAATACAACACAGTAAGAACGTCCTTTATATTCAAAACTGACCGGCTCCCCGCCTCTGTAAAAATACTCTTGAAACTTTTCACGCAATGCCGCATAATGCGCCGGAGGAAGCCCCACGAGCAGGGCGACTTCAATCAAACCGCGCGGAACAAGCGCTCCCTCTCTTTCCATAGATTCCAGTTCTCTTGCCAATGCCAGGAGCGTCAGGATATAGTACCTGTCATCTGCGGTTTTATCATACATAATAAGACAGCCTTTCAACAGTTTCCATATAATATTCGCCATTGTAATATAATGCCTCTTCCATAGCTTCCGGTATGTAGTCCAATTTTTTTAATCCTGCCTGCGTCACATTTCCCTCAGTCTTAATTTTGTCGTTTCCTGTGTCTATTGAAAAAATCATCATAAAATCCCTTTCCGGCATCTGCCTGTTTCATTCCGTTTTCCATGCTCTTTCATTTTCTGCTCCATTTTCTTCTGTATTGTAAAATCAAGTCTGCCGTTATATACTGCGGCAGGCCCTCCTAATCTTCCTTGTAAGTGTCCCTGAAATGCTGGAGCAGCTGCCGGCTTTCTTTCTCATATCCCCACAGGATACTGCTGACCGCTTCAAACGCCTGCTCCCTCCATCGGAAATAGGTTGCCCGGTGAATCCTTGTGATCTTTGGGAAATGTGGTTCCAGTTCGTCCAAAATTTCTTCGATATTTTCAGCCTTATATGCTGACATATAGCTGTAATAAAGTACCCAATAGTATCGTTCCCCCTGGGGAGGGTATTTCCGCATCAGATCCACCGCCCCTTCCATCAGCTTTAAAAACTGGTTTGAACGGTTGATGATCTCCACCCTCGGCTTTAAGTCCGCCAATTCCTGGTTAATGTCCATTCCCGCCTGATAAATGCTGTCCAGAAATGCATCCACATCCGTCCCATATTCCAGGCAGAAGCGCTGCTTTACCTGGCTGATCTTAATCTGCATATTCCACGAAACCGCGCGGTAAATCTTAAACAATGCGTTGATATCATGATATGAAGTATTTTCCTTTCCCTTATATTCTTTTGTGATAACTCCTGATCGTCCCATCTCGTGCCTCCTGTTTTTATTTCACTACATGATCTTCTTTTTCTCCGGCTTTTCTTTTCACAATTCACTGCATGAAAATTGTTTCCTGCATTCTGCCGGCTGCCTGCTCCTTTCCAGGCTGCTTTCCCTGTCCTGCCCCATCACCAGAAGCCGGACAAATACACAGCACGATAAAGACTCCAAAGCCTAAAATGAAAGCTGCTGTTAAAATCATCTTACTACCTCCCTGATTCAAACAAGTGGGAATACATCTGCCATGCCCCTGCCGATGCAATCCTCCCAGTGACTATACGGTTCTCTGCTTTTCATTTCTCTTTGGTTCAAGATCTCCATAGATGATTTCATCTATGTTTTTTCGGAATAACTTCTGTAAGCGGATAACAACGTTCACATTGGGCTTTTGATCCCCATACTCAATCCTCTGATACGTCCTCAGACTGATTTCCAGCCTGTCTGCAAGCTGCGTCTGGGTAAATCCCTGTCCTATCCGCAATTCTCTTAGTTGGTTGATATGATTCCCTCGCTTTCCAGTGATGCAGCTATGGATCGCTATGGATCTCACAGCCGCACCACATTCATAATCTGTACCACTCACTGCTTGTCATCCGCCAGATTTCATTTTCCATTCTTCCAGCAAATGAAAAATGATTTCCTCAATCTGTTTCTGGCTGTAATCTGCCGGGAAATACTCCCGCAGCTTTTTGCCGGATATATTCATTTTTTCAAACCCGGATTTCGGTTTCAGCATGATCTTCCGGATTTCTTCCTCGCCCAGCACCTTTTCCCTGCTGGTCTCTTTCATTTTCCTGGCCTGTGTTCCCTGCGGCATCATTCCGATTTCATTCATGAATGCCAGCAGGCACTGCTGCTCTGATCGCTTCAGATAAGATAATTCCACACCTACGGTAAATGCCAGTGTTCCTTTATCTACAAACCCCAGCAATTCCTTTTCCAAATAGGTCAACCGGATATATCGCTTGATCGCGCTGATATTTTCTCCCACTTCCTTTCCCACCAGTTCAGCCGCCCACCGCTTTTCCAACTTTGGTCCAAGTTGAACCAAAGTTCGGTCGCTGCGATTTCCCTGCCTTTTGAGCGCTTCGTATTTCATACGGTACGCAAACGCTTTTTCGCTGTACAGCAGCTTTTCCCTCTGGATATTGGAATCCACCATCGCCACAATGGCTTCATCATCTGTCAGATCCCGTATCAGGACCGGCATGGTTGCTAATTGAAGCTCCTGACAGGCGAATTTCCGCCGATGGCCTGCGATAAGTTCATAGGCCTCCCGCCCCTTTGTGTTCGGCCTGGCAAGCCCGGGAACCAATACGCCATGCTCTGATATACTTTCCATCAGTTCTTCCATTTTTTCATCCCGTATAACCTGGAAAGGATGATCCTCAAAAGGCTTTAATTCTGACAGGCATACCTCCTGCACTCCATCCTGTTTGGGTTCTTCAATCCCAAACAGGGTATCCACGCCTTTAAGCTTTATCTTTGATACACTGCTCTTTTTTGCTGCCACTACGCAACACCTCCTCTGTAAGTTCCTCATATGCACAGGCCACTTTTCCTTTCGGATCATGGACATAAATACTGCTTCCTTCCGCACTGGCTTCTGCCGCACGTATGGAAAATGGAATCCGCGTATCATAAATGTTCAGGACGGAACCGTATGTTTCCTGAAGCAGTTCTATAATCTCCCTCGAAAAATTTGTCCTGTTGTCCACCATGGTCATTAAAATGCCGTCTATCTGTAGTTTTACATTGATCTGCTTCCTGACTTTCCCAATCGTCTGCAAAAGCTGATCCAGCCCCATTACAGAAAGGAAATGCGCCTGTGTGGGAATAATGACAGAATCTGCGGCAGCAAGCGCATTTATGGTCAGCATACCCAGGGACGGCATGTTATCAATCAGAATGTATCCGTAGCATTCTCCTATCTCAGCAAACACATTTTTCAGAACATATTCCCGGCTCAGTTGGCTTACAAGCTCCAGTTCAATCCCTGACAGGTCTATATTGGCAGGAAGCAGGTCTACCCCTTCTTCATGGTGCACAATGCCGTAACCTTCCGGAAAGGCAATACCATTCATAGCACAGTGCATCAGCGTTGCCACTGTGACCTCCATTTCATCCGGGTTCTGATAGCCCAGGCTTTCTGTCAAACTTCCCTGGGGATCAAAATCAACCACCAATACCTTGTGTCCTTCTCTGACCAATCCAATACCCAGATTCATACATACTGTGGATTTTGATACCCCGCCTTTCTGGTTTACAACCGCAATCGTTTTTGCCATATTTTTTCTCCCTTCTATCGTCAGTCCTATGACAACCTATGTGCCTGCTTGTCACAGGATAGCTTTTTAATCCTGGCACCCGGACATTCCCCTATGTCCCAGACGCCGTATGATAAGCGAACAAGTTGACAATATAGCCCGTAGTAGTCATTGCCGCATTATACAAGGCGGTCATAATAACTGCCCTGACGTTTGTCACCCTGCTTCCGCAATTTTTAATAGAATCCATCACGTACTCGACAGAGCTTTTTTCAAGCCGTCTGTATATTTCCTGAACCACCTGCGTCGGACGTTCCTCACTGTTGACCCGAAGTGCCGCAGACGAAGATGTGAGTACATCAACAGCAATCGAAACAATATTTTCCAACAGCCGTCTGTCATATGGACGGTCAACCCATATGGCATGGTAGTCAATCTGTTTCTTAAACTGCTCCTCCACGGAATGATAGGATTGGATGGGATTCTTATGATCCGTTGGGGCCCTGACCAAGATCTCTGTCGTATTCTTCTGGGTAATCTCTGTATTTGTCTCCACTTCCGGATGGGGGTCTGTCTCTTTGAAAGTCGGGACCCTCCCTCTTTTAAAAGGGGGAGGCCCGCCTTCACGGGGTGCGGCCTGTCCCGCCGGGAAGCCTGAAACTCTGTCAGCTGCTTTTGGCACTTCTGCTTCTGGTTTGTCAAGGCACTCCGTTTCTGGCAGATTTCCCGTATTCTCCATCTGGATATCTTTTGGAACTTCCGTTTCCGGATAAGTCAGTTCCCTGAGCCTGCGCACAACCAATTCAAGGTACAAAACATTATTAATGACCAGCCCATTCATCGTAACTGTCCGGAATATCCGCCTTACCACCCCCAGCTTTTCCAGAAATATGACCGCATTTGTGGCTTCTTTCTTTGAAATTCCAAACTGCTCACTGATCTGCTGATAGCTCCTCTGCAGCAGATCCGATTTAAACCTCTTTTTTACTCCAACCACCTGCCCAGTGACTTCATCCCGAATTTCCATCGGCTTATACCAGTACACAATGTCCGCAAGGATAATGATTGCCGTCAAATTTGGTTTTCCACTTTCCCTGAGAATTGTCCGATACCATGCCTGCGGAATGATATTTCCGGAAATATTCAGCTTTGCATTTTCATCCACGATCACATTTCCCGTCCCATAAATTCCTCCTGTCATTTCTAACATCGCTCTGTCCCCCAAAACAAAAATGGGACCAAGCCAGCTAACAGATTAACTAACTCAGTCCCAAACACCATTAAAAAATAAGATATAATTGGTCTGGCAATCGCGGCAGGTACAGCACCTGCAATAAAGTAGTAGGAGAAGCGGCCAGACTGCCTGTATCTATCGAACGCCTGCGCCTCCTTGTCTTATTTCTACCATTATGCACTGCCCTCCTTTCCGACAAATTTCTTCATAAAATTTACTTTTGCGCTATACTTTTTATGAATTTTATGGTAATATGAAATCAGACCAAGTTGGCGCAAACCCTTTGTTTTTGAGGTTTCTGCTAACTTGGTCCTATTTTAACACGATGACCCGCGCCGTTTGCGCCAAGCAACCCATATACCCCTGGCGCTAAGTTGGCGCTCACATTGATGACGGCACATTTTTCTCCGTACTGTTTTCTTAAATCCTGTAACTGTAATTCCATACAAAACCTCCTACTTGTTCATTTTAAGGGCATAAAAAATAGATGACCTGGCTTTTAGCATAGATCATCTACCTTAGGCAGTGCTTTTTTGTATCTTAAGTCTACCTTAATTTCATACCTCTATCAAACTTCAGCGTGTTATTGATTTCCCAAAGAAAGAACGATCATAAAACATGTTCCTTCACCTAACTTGCTCTTGACATCAATATTGCCTCCATGGAGCGTGATAATCTGCCTGGCAATCGCAAGTCCAAGACCGCTCCCTTCTGGTTTTTCCTTCGTGTTTGTACCTCTGTAATACCGATTGAAAAGCTCCGACTGCTCCTTATCACTCATGCCTGTTCCATTATCAGAAATACAGATCAGCGCCTTCTTCTCTGAATCGGAATCTATACGGATTGTCACTTCTGTTTCCGGCGGGTTATGCGTCAAAGCATTAATAATAAGGTTATTCACCGCACGGCGAAATAAATCAACATCAAGGCGGACCTCGCATTCCTGTATTTTGCTTTCAAACCCAATCCTGCGGTTTGCAAAAGCAGGGTCATTTACAATATCAATGACCAGCTCTTTTAAGAAACGGACAAGGCGTACCGTCTGCGGATGATATGGAACTGCACCTGAATCCAGTTGATAGGTCAGCTTCAGATCATTCATCATTTTCTCTGTGTAATTCGCGCTTTTTAAAATTATCCCGCCGTATTCCTGTACAACTTCTTTATCAGGAGCAGGGTTTCCCATAAGCAGCTCCGCATAGCCTTTAATTGGTGAGAGCGGCGTCTTCAGATCGTGGGTAATATTTACAATCCATTCTCTGCGGAGCCGTTCCGTATCCTTCTGGATCTTATCACTCTGACGGATCTCTGTATCCATCTGATTGAGCGCCCTGTAGACTTCGCCAAACAATCCTTTTTCGGTCAGCGTAGCGTAGGAACGCAGGGAAATATCCCCGATACCTTTTACAATCCTGCCAAGATGCCTGGTAAGCCAGAAACCATAACAAACCATGAACAGAAGAACGAAGCACAAGATAAAGGAGATTCCCATGAGGAACAAAAACGAAAGCCGTCCGACATGATCCCCGTCGGAATAAATCATATGTTTTCCTATGGCATAGGGAAATCCGATCAGATAACTCCATGTTTCTCCAGAGCCTTCATAACTGCTCACAAAAACTGTATGCCCCTGCTCATAAGCGCTCCCGGAAAGTGAAATCAATTCGGACGCAGAGTACTCTGCCGGATAATTCAAAGGCTTGTTGTGGCAGAAAACTTCCTGCCCCGTCTCATCAATGACCTGAAGCCACAGTCCGTATTCATCCAGCCGCTCAAGCCCCATTTCTTCTATCTTGATCTCGCCGTTATCATTCCCCATCCATATGGAAAAATTATCCGTAAACCGATTCGGCCATGAAGCAAGGCTTAAGCCCTCCGGCTCAGTGATGCCGAAAAAATAATAAAACATGCCAATTGTGGCAGAGACCGCGATGAGAAGTAATACTGCCACGAAAACGAAGATTCGTAAAAATGGATTCTTTTTATTTTTCATATGGATTTACCAACTTATAACCTAAGCCTTTCATTGTGATAATATATTTGGGCACCGCAGGGTTTTCCTCTATTTTTTCACGCAGATGACGGATATGCACCATCATCGTATTATCACACCCAAAGCTGTCCTCGCCCCAGATCGTTTCATACAAGCGCTCCCGGCTGATCACCCGTCCCAGGTTCTCCGCCAGATACCGCAAAATCTCAAATTCCCGTGCGGTCAGCCCGATCTCCTCACCATTCTTCCTTACCCTGCAGCCATCAGTATCTATCATCAGTTCGCCGATTTTAACAGAAAAATCCCGGATTGAAGCTTGCCTGTATTCTGCGCGGCGCAAGCTTGCTTTTACCCTGTATGCTATTTCTTTCGGGCTGAATGGCTTTGTAACGTAATCATCGCCTCCGACAGCGAGTCCAAGTATTTTATCCAGTTCATCATTTTTTGAAGAAAGGAACAAAACAGGGCAATGGGAAAACTCCCGGATCTGTTTACACACTTCATACCCGTCTATATCCGGCAGCATGACATCTAAAACCATCACATCCGGCTCCATTTCCCTGCATGTGGTTACAGCAGAAAGCCCATTGTCAATTTTCGTGATATTGTAAAACCCCTCTATGTTTAAAGCCCTTTCCAACAAATCCAATATAGCCGGCTCATCATCAACAAGCATAATCTTATACTGATTCATTTAACAGCATCCTCCCACAGCATTATATTGTCCCAATTTAATCATCTCTTCTTTGTACATAATAATATTACTATGTTCATCTTGCAATACCCACTTAATAATAAAAGGCTATAGTACAACATAACTTATCCATACCATAGCCTTCTATTCGCCGTATTTTCTTCTATTGTCCGTAATTCCCAGAATATAGTCAACACTGACCAGGTTCATTGGGAGGGCACCTGGGAACGGGTGTGCATAGGAAACGAACTTGTGACCGTACGGATCACGGGAAGAGGGCGCAGCTTTGATACTGTGGTCGCCACCGGAAACTATCTGCTGTTTTTCTTCCTGCCCTTCCAGACAGATGCCAGGATATCCTTCAAGACAAGCATAGAATCCAGTTCATTGTATCCGTATTTCTTTTCCAGATCCCTTAACAGCTTATCCAGCTCCGCCGCATAACGATCCGTATCCACTTCCTCCTGATACCGGGACAGAACCGGATATTTTCCGCTCCAT
>CANDMD010000146.1 GCA_947385725.1 uncultured Lachnospiraceae bacterium
AACTCCACCCAACAGAACACTCTTTCCCTACACGACGCTCTTCCGATCTCTTCAGGGGACATGAGGAGCTTGACAGGGCTTTCAGCTGGGGTATGAACTGGAAGCCGGGACGTAAATAAAAATTTATATTGCTAGCCGTTAAAAATGTTCGAGTAATCTTACTACATAACGTCAGGCATATACGTTTAACCAGTGCAGTACGGTAAATTCTGGCGTTATGTAGTATAAATAGGAGTATAAAAATGTCAATTAGTTTACAAAAAGGACAGAAGGTCAGCCTGACAAAGGATAATGCGGGACTTTCCAGGGTGGTAGTCGGTCTGGGATGGGATGAAGTCAAGAGGAAAACGGGACTTTTCGCACCCAAGCCTCAGCCCATCGACTGTGACGCGTCAGCCCTTGCATTGATCAACGGGAAGCTGACCTATAAGGAAGATGTTGTCTTTTTCGGCAACCTCCGGCATCCCACCGGCGCCATAGAGCATATGGGCGATAACCTGACCGGTGCGGGAGACGGGGATGATGAGCAGATTGTGGTGGATCTGTCGAGGATTCCCGCGGAATATGACAGGATTGTGCTGGTGGTCAATATTTATCAGGCATTGCAGAGGAACCAGCATTTCGGGATGATCGAAAACGCGTTCATCCGTTTGGTGAATGCAAGTAATAATACGGAAATGTGTAAGTACAGTCTGACCGATAATTACTCCGGGATGACGGCAATGATCTTCGGTGAAATTTATCGGCATAACGGGGAATGGAAGTTCAATGCCATAGGCCAGGGCACCAATGATCCCGGTCTGGGCGAGCTGACCAGAAGATATATGTAACAGTGAGGATAATTTTGAAAGAATGACATTTTCAAATTTTAATTGACATGTGTGCAGAAGCGCACAGGAGGGTGTAAAGATGAAATTCCAAGGACTTTCAGATCAGGAAGTGCAGAGTTCCCGGGAGAAATACGGTTCCAATGCCATACCTGAATCTGAACCTACAACATTCTGGGAAGCTTTTAAGGAGACTTTTGGTGACCCGATGATCAAGATCCTGCTGGTGATTGCCGCCATCATGATCACAATGTTTTTCCTGGGGTACGCGGAGATCTATGAGCCGGTAGGTACCATTGTGGCGGTGCTGATTGTGGCCTTTGTATCCGCCAAGACAAGCGTAGCCAGCGACACAAAGTATCGGCAGCTGAAGGACAGTACCAAGAAGGATACCTGTAAGGTATACCGCAACGGCATGGTTACCGTCATCGAAGTGGACGATGTGGTAGTGGGTGACAAGGTATTGCTCCAGTCCGGAGATAAGATCCCGGCGGACGGTATCCTGGTGGACGGTGATCTCAGGGTGGACAATTCCGCATTAAACGGCGAGGCGGAGGAATGTAAGAAGAATGCCGCCCAGGAGCATGTGGAGCTGCCCGATGACATCACGGGCGATACCTTTGTGGATCAGTATTCCCTGTTCAGGGGCGCCGTGGTGTTTGACGGGGAAGGCATCCTGGATGTACGCAAGGTGGGTCTGAAGACCATGATGGGTAAAATGGCGGAAGAGATGCAGGAGGAAGAGCCTGACTCGCCGCTGAAGGTGAAGCTTGCCAAGCTTGCAAACCAGATTTCTACCTTTGGTTATATCGGGGCGGTGGTGATCGCTGTCCTTTATGTGATCTTCTTTGTGACGAATGCGGGAGGGGTTACCCAATACCTGGCTACCGGCTGGTCCAATATCCTACAGGATGTGGTGAGGGCAGTTTCCCTTGCCATCGTGATCATTGTGTGTGCCGTGCCGGAGGGACTGCCGCTGATGATCTCCCTGGTGCTGATGCAGAATACCAGTAAGATGCTGGATCACAATGTGCTGGTGCGTAAGGCGGAAGGTATTGAGACGGCGGGTTCCCTGAATATCCTGTTCAGTGATAAGACCGGTACGATCACGAAGGGTATGCTTGAGGTCGTGGAATTTTTCACCGCCCAGGGAGAGACCATACCCCTCAATGAATTCAAGGATCATGGAAAAGTGAAGGGTCTCGTGGATGTGGCCATCGGCAAGAACACCGCTTCCCTGTTTGACGCTTCCCACAAGGTGATCGGCGGCAATGCCACAGACCAGGCGCTGATGAAATTTATCGGGGAGGAAACCTTTAACCTGCTGGCCAATAATAAGGAATGCGTGGCTGATAAGTTCCAGGGCTTTAACTCCGCGAATAAATTCAGCCAGGTGCACATCAAGAGCATGGGCAAGACCTTTTACAAGGGCGCTCCGGAGAGGCTCCTGGCGGTTGCCACGAAAGCGCTGGATAAAGACGGAAATGAAGTGGATCTGAACTTTGATGAATTGAATGAGAAGATCAACGAACTGGCGTCAAGAGCCATGAGAGTGCTGGCCTTTGGCTATTCCAGCAGGGAACTGGTGGAAAGCAGGATCAATGAAGACGTAGTGCTGATCGGTCTCGTTGCCATCCGTGATGATGTAAGGCCTGAGGCGAAAGACGCTATCCGTGAAGTGCAGGAGGCGGGCATTCAGGTAGTCATGATCACCGGCGACAGACTGGAGACTGCCGTATCCATTGCGGAAGACGCAGGCCTGATCAAAAATGAGTCCGACAAGGCGCTGACCTCCGCCGAGCTGAACAATATGACCGATGAAGAGGTCAAGGCAATCATCAAGGATATCAGGGTAATCGCCAGGGCGCTGCCTACGGACAAGTCCCGAATGGTGAAGCTGTGTCAGGAGATGAACCTGGTAGTGGGCATGACGGGGGACGGCGTGAACGATTCCCCGGCGCTGAAAAGGGCGGATGTGGGATTTGCCATGGGAAGCGGTACGGAGGCGGCCAAGGAGGCCGGCAAGATCGTTGTGCTGGATGACAACTTTAAGTCCATTAAGGACGCGATCTGGTACGGCAGGACCATTTACCATAACATCCTGAAATTCTGTAAGTTCCAGCTGGTGATCAATGTGGCAGCGGTAGTGGTCAGCGCCATCGCCCCGTTCTTTGGCGTGGACGAGCCTCTCAAGGTAACCCATCTGCTGTTTGTAAACCTGGTAATGGACGGACTGGGAGCGATCATGCTGGGCAACGAGCCCGCCCTGGAGAAATATATGAAGGAAAAGCCTAGAAGAAGGGACGAGAGCATTGTCAGCAGGAAGATGATGGCCCAGATCATCACCATGGGCGCATGGCTTACCTTTATCAGTTTCCTGTATCTGAAAGTGCCTTTCTTTTCCAATCTGTTTGAGAATGAAGCGCAGCATCTGACAGGATACTTCGTACTGTTTATCGTAAGCGCACTGTTCAATGGCTTTAACGTGAGAGACGACGGCTTTGGAATTTTCAAGGGACTGAACGAGAATACAGGCTTCCTGAAGGTATTCTTTGTGATTATCCTGGTGCAGGCGGCTATCGTGAACGCGGGACTGATCCCGCTGCCTGTGTTCACCTGGATCGGCAATATGTTCAGCTGTGTGCCCTTCGGCATCATGGGCTGGATAGCCGTAGTACTTCTGGCTGTTACCATGATCCCTGTGGATATGATCCGCAAATGTATTGTGGGCAGAAAGTAGTATGTGAAGTATTTCAAATTATCCTTGGTAATTTCCGCCTGCAGCAACGGATGCTTCGCGGAGAAACCGGAAAATTTTGATAATTGTTTTGGAATCCTTAAGGGAACCGGCAGCTGTGAAAGTGGCTGCCGGTTCCTGTTTATCTATTACTGGAAACCATAATATTTATTGATATATCAACGGCAATGGCATATAATTTTATATAGATTCAAGGCAAAAGAAAATGCCCTTTCAGGAAATTGAGTGATCCGGGATCAGTGCCGGAATAGCAGTAAAGGGAGAAAGAAGCTGTAATGTATCAATTTGAAAAGATAGATAAAAAGCTGCTGGGTTCACAGGTAGAAGAAGAGATCATGAATTTTATCCTGAATGAACCGGTTAAAATAGGAGAAAAGATACCAAACGAATTTGAACTGGCAGAGAAGTTCGGGGTGGGCAGAAGTACTGTAAGGGAAGCGGTAAAAGTACTGGTGAGTAAAGGGATTCTTGAGGTACGCAGAGGTGCCGGTACTTATGTTATAAATACCAGTACTTTGGAAGATGACCCGCTAGGTCTGGCTAAACTGGAAGACAAGTACAAGCTGGCGTTGGAACTGCTGGATGTGCGCATGATGCTGGAGCCGGAGATTGCGGCTATGGCATGTGAACACATTACGACGGAGGAAAAAGAGCAGCTCAGGCAGTTGTGCGATGAAGTGGAGAACCTGTACCTGAGCGGGAAGAACCATGCGAAGAAGGATGTGGAATTTCACACCTGTATTGCCAGATGCAGCAGGAACAGAGTTGTGGAGGTGTTGATTCCCATTATCAATACTGCCGTCCTGACTTTTGTGAACCTGACACAGCGACAGCTGATGAAGGAGACGCTGGAGACCCACCGCGCCATTACAAATGCAATATTAAAGGGAGATTCGGTGGGTGCAAGATGTGCCATGAACAAGCACCTGACATATAACAGGCAGCGGATCATACAAATGTATGAGGAACATTTGGAGGAAGAAAAAAGAAACAGGGCATAAAACGAACAATGCATAAGAGGAACAATGTATAAAGGGAACCGGACGTAAGATTAAGAAGATACATCTGATGAATAAAAGGAACAGCAGAGAAAATATAAAGAAATAAAATACCAATTTAGAAAAAATAACCAAAAAAGGCAGGCTTGCAAACGCAAAACTGCCCCTTTTTTTGTCTAAAAGGGAGAAAAGAAAAAGAATACGTCAGATGTATTGAACGAAAGTAACAGGCAATATATAATTCAAGCATAAAACATAAGACGTCTGATGTATAAAAAGCAATGAAAACATTTTTAGCTGATTGTATCCGGGTAAATTTCGGAAATCAGTCAATGCTAAAATAAGAAGCCCTTAAGCTTAGGCGTAAAAAAGCTGAAGGCAAACAAAAAGGAGGTTACGTATGTCGGCTGGAGCAGCAACACTAAATCCCACCAGACTGGTGATCGCAGCGGTGCTGGGATTGATTATTTTATTAGTCCTGATCATAAAGTTTAAGATTCATGCCATGGTTTCCATTCTTCTGGGAGCCTTGTCTATCGGCCTGATCGCGGGCATGCCCTTTGATGATATTATTTCAGCGGTGAATGACGGAATCGGCAACACCTTAAAGGGAATCGCCCTGCTGGTAGGTTTGGGTTCCATGTTTGGAGCCATACTGGAAGCGTCCGGAGGTGCTCAGTCCATAGCGGTCACGCTGGTCAACAAATTTGGCGACAAGAGGGCGGCGTGGGCGCTGGGAATCACGGGTCTGGTGATCGCAATGCCTGTATTCTTTGACGCTGGATTGATCATTCTGATTCCCCTGGCATTCTCCCTTGCCAAAAGAACCAAACGTTCTTCCCTGTTTTATGCGATCCCGCTGCTGGCAGGACTGGCGGTAGGGCACGCTTTCATCCCTCCCACACCGGGTCCCGTATTGGTGGCCACCATGTTGAATGTGGAACTGGGATGGGTCATTTTAGTAGGCGTATTTTGCGGTATTTTCTCCATGATTGTGGCTGGACCGATCTGGGGTGCTTACTGCGGGAAAAAGTATAATATTCCGGTGCCCGATCATGTGGCGAATCAGGAAGACTTTGACGAATCCAAGCTGCCCAGCTTCGGATTGATTGTAGGCATTATTCTGATTCCGCTTATCCTGATTGTACTGGATTCCATTGCAAGTGTGATTCCGGCGCTTGCGCCCGTGCAGCCCATCCTTGGATTCCTGGGAGAGCCTTTCGTGGCACTGTTGATCGCAACCATTGTGGCAATGTTTGCACTGGGGATCAGACATGGATATTCCCTGCCCGAACTGGAGAAAATTATGACGAAGTCCCTGGAGCCTACGGGACTCATCCTGCTGGTAACGGCTTGTGGCGGTGTGCTCAGGTACATGCTGCAGTACTCCGGTCTGGGCGATGTGATCGGCAATGCGGTCTCGTCTGCGAACCTGCCCCTGGTTCTGGTAGCCTTTATCGTAGCCGCACTGGTAAGGATCTGTGTAGGTTCTGCAACCGTGGCAATGACCATGGCAGCAGGCATCGTGGCGGCAATGCCCGGTATCGCGGATCTGTCTCCCCTGTACCTGGCATGTGTGACCGCGGCGGTGGCAGGCGGTGCAACGGTCTGCTCCCACTTCAATGATTCCGGTTTCTGGCTGGTGAAATCCCTGGTGGGTATAGATGAAAAGACTAATCTGAAAACATGGACCATCATGGAGACACTGGTAGGCGGAACGGGATTTCTGGTGGCGCTGGTCATATCGTTCTTTGCGTAAAACTACTTCTTCTTGACAGCATGGCGGGAAGTGTAAAAATAGAACTGTGGTTTAAAACGGGAAAAAGAGTATAGAATGCGCGGACACCAGCGCAGAAATGAGGGAAATATGAGTGATGTAAGATTAAAGAGTCAGGAAATGCGTAAACTGGCGCCAGAATTGGATCCGTTGAGAATCGGTACGGGATGGAAGCCGGAGGATCTGGGGAAGCCCCAGATTCTGATCGAGAGTACCTTTGGTGACAGCCACCCGGGAAGCGGGCACCTGGATCTGCTGGTGGAAGAGGTTCGCAAGGGAATCGAGCAGGCAGGAGGCAGGGGCGCGCGTTACTTCTGCACGGATATCTGTGACGGGGAAAGTCAGGGAACCGACGGGATCAATTTCAGCCTTGTCAGCCGTGAGATGATCACTAATGTGATCGAGATACATGCCAGCGCAACGCCCTTTGACGCCGGGGTATTCCTGGCAAGCTGTGACAAGGGGATGCCGGCGAATCTGATGGGACTGGCGAGAGTGGATATTCCGGCGGTGGTCGTGCCCGGCGGCACCATGAACGCGGGACCGGAGATGCTGACGCTGGAGCAGCTGGGTATGTACAGTGCAAAATTCCAGCGGGGAGAGATTGACGAGGAGAAACTGAACTGGGCGAAGTGCAATGCCTGCCCCAGCTGCGGCGCCTGTTCCTTTATTGGCACGGCTTCCACCATGCAGATCATGGCGGAGGCGCTGGGCCTGGCTCTTCCCGGAAGCGCGCTGATGCCTGCCACCAGCCCCGATCTGCTGGCCTATGCGAGGCAGGCGGGAGAGAGAGCCGTACAGCTGGCAATGGAGTCCCATTTGCGCCCCAGCGATATTGTGACGGAGGAAAGCTTTGAAAATGCGATCCTGGTTCATGCGGCAATTTCGGGAAGTACCAACTGCCTGCTGCACATCCCGGCTCTTGCACATGAATTTGGCATTGAAATCACAGGGGAAACCTTTGACCGGCTGCACCGGAATGCCCGCTATCTGTTGAATATCCGTCCCGCAGGGAAATGGCCCGCAGAGTGCTTTTATTATGCAGGCGGCGTTCCCGCGATCATGGAAGAGATCAAGGGGCATCTGCACCTGGATGTGATGACAGTAACAGGAAAGACTCTTGGAGAAAACCTGGCGGAACTGAAAAACAATGGCTTCTATGAGCGCTGCGAAAAATGGCTGGAGGAATTTAACAAGCGGTATCAGGTAAATCTGACCAGGACAGATATCATTCGTCCCTACGACGATCCGATCGGCAGGGACGGGAGCATAGCCATCCTGAAGGGGAACCTGGCGCCTGAGGGAGCCGTGATCAAGCATACCGCCTGTCCCAAAGAAATGTTCAAAGCGGTATTAAGGGCGAAACCTTTTGACAGCGAGGAGGAATGTCTGGAAGCGGTGCTAAAGCATAAGGTAGAGAAAGGCGACGCTGTGTTTATCCGTTATGAGGGTCCCAAGGCCAGCGGAATGCCGGAGATGTTCTATACCTCTGAGGCCATCAGCAGCGACAAAGAACTGGGCAGAAGCATAGCCCTGATTACTGACGGCAGGTTCTCCGGTGCGTCTACGGGACCGGTGATCGGACACTGCAGCCCGGAAGCAGCTGACGGAGGCCCTATTGCACTGGTGGAGGAAGGTGATCTGATCGAGATCGATGTCATGGAGAGAAAGCTGAATATCATCGGTGTAAACGGCGAGGAAAAGACGCCGGAGGAAATGGAAGAGATCCTGGTAGAACGCCGCAGGCGTTGGCAACCCAGACCGCACAAATACCAGAAGGGTGTGCTGAGGCTGTTCAGCGAACACGCGGCAAGCCCCATGAAAGGCGCTTACCTGGAGTATTGACCGGAAGAGAAATGTGCGGCTGCTAATCCAACGCCCCGCCTGCATTGCCATAAGTGGCATGCAGTCAGGTCATTGGGTTGCAACCGCACAAGTGGAAATATTTTGCAATTTGCCTACTATTCAGGAATTTTAACTGGTGGTATATTATAGATTAGGGAAGGAGGGTGATGAAACTGGTGGTGAGGGAAATCTGTCTGATAATCAGAAAGATACCATTGATAGAGTATTGGAGCACTATGGCAGCCACGATGCCCAGTGGCTCAGTCAGTTGACACATATGGAGGATTCCTGGATTAATATCACTGAGAATAACAGGTAATCATAGATTATATGGGTACATGACAGGAAGGATTTTCAATGTACTTTGGTATGATGATGACCATGGTGATAACAATACATGTGTATGTAGATCTCATTTAAAGCATACATAATTCGGTTTTATGGAACAGAACGTAGGATTGGGAGGAATTGTGACGAATGAACAAGTTTTCTGAAAAGGACTGGAAGTTGTTCCGCAGTAAGATTGCCGACTGGCAGGAAAACTATATGGACAGGCTGAATAAGGAATACATTGAACTGCTGAGTGGGGAAGGGAATCCATCAGACAAATTCTGGGCATTGGAGAAACGGATCCGTGAAGATAAAAAAGACTGCGGCGTGCAGTGTGAGATGAGCAGATCGAATCAGTCCTATATAATGATGTCACTGCTGAATGAGGGAGCCATTACCCTGGAGGATCTGGAGGGTTTCAGCGACGAATTGAGGGAAATAATGAGACGCTTTACGGATCGAAATTAAACGATATGAAGAAAAAGCAAGGAGGATTACAGGATGGAAAGGGTAGCACAGTTCTTAAAGGACGCGGAGGTTTACTACCTGGCGACGGTGGAAGGTGACCAGCCAAGGGTCCGCCCCTTTGGTACGGCACATATCTTTGAGGGGAAATTGTATATTCAGACCGGTAAGGTGAAGGAGGTCTCGAAACAGCTGCATGCAAATCCCAAGGCGGAGATATGTGCGTTTAAGGACGGCCAGTGGCTGCGCGTTACAGGAGAGCTTATGGAGGATGACCGCATGGAGGCAAGGCAGTCCATGCTGGATGCGTATCCTTCCCTACAGGGGATGTATGCCGCGGATGACGGCAACACAGAGGTATTTTATTTCAGGAACGCGACAGCCACATTTTCGTCATTTACGAGTGATCCGGAAGTTGTTAAATTTTAGTTGTGCTAAAAAGGAAATGGGATTCCGTTAATTTTTGGTCACAGTGCAGAAACCGGAACTGGATTGTATTTCTCTCTGTGTATGCTCATTCCCGCCGGGTCAGTTCATAAGCGGTTCCGTCCACCGATGCAAAAACTGAGGGAGATATTGCCGGAAGCACCAGACTGATCGAGGTAGCTTTACTTCCGCTGATTCCCTGGAGCATTACGGAAGTAGAAACAACGGACGAGGGTCGGTTTGCCGACTTTATATTGGGCAACGGGCAAGATCGGAAGAGCGTCGTGTAGGGAAAGAGTGTTCTGTTGGGTGTA
>CANDMD010000147.1 GCA_947385725.1 uncultured Lachnospiraceae bacterium
CACAACCCCCCACCAGAACACTCTTTCCCTACACGACGCTCTTCCGATCTAGAGGAATATCCTGCGGGGAAATGTCCTGCCGGGGAGCATCCTGTGAAGGAATGTCCTGCCGGGGAGCATCCTGTGAAGGAATGTCCTGCCGGGGAGCATCCTGTGAAGGAATGTCCTGTCGGGAAGTATCCTGCGGGGAAATATCTTGAGAGGAAGCATCTTGCATGGAAAATCCTGGTGCTGGCGTGCCTGCTGTACCCTGTTTTGCAGGAAATCAAGCCGGAGTCAAATTTTTACCTGAATGTCAACCAGATGAACAACGGTTCCGGCGTTACCGGATATATCACCTGGGAAAGCTATTATGCGGAGGAACTGATGGCGCAGCTGGAGGATGTGATAGGCAGGGATATGTCCTCCTACCGTGTGGCACATCTGGGCATGAGTCCCGCCCCTTCCCTGATGCACGGCTTCTATACCGTGGACGGGTATTCCAACAATTATCCGCTGGAATACAAGCATCTGCTCCGCAGGGTCATTGCGAGGGAACTTGCGAAAAATGAGCAGACAAGGCTGTATTTTGACGAATGGGGGAGCCGCTGTTATCTTTTTAACGGCGCCACCGGCAATGCCTGGATGCTCGGAAAGGCGGTGGACGTCAAGTATGTAGGCCTGGAACTTGACATGGAGGCTCTGCGGGAACTGGATTGTGAATACCTTTTTTCGGCAGGGGAGATCCGGGACTTTGAAAAAATGGGATTGACATTTTTAGGATATTTTGAGACAGACAGCAGCTATTGGGGGGTGTGGCTCTATCAATTATGATTAACTTATGATTTTTTCCTTAATTTTCTTTTAAAGAGCGGCGGTTTATTTTACTATATCTAAAAACTGTGCTATACTACATAACGCCGGAATTTACCGTGCTGCGCCGGTGAAACGCATATAGCCGGCGTTATGTAGTCAGGTTATTCGGAAATCTCAACTGTCAAGCAGTATAGAATAACAAAGATGATTTGCACGAGGTGTGATTATGAAAAAACCAGGAAAAAAGCGTCCGAGGATCTACGTGTGCCACACCTTTTACCATGTGTATGTGACTTTCTTAAAGGAACTGAAGCTTCCCAAAGGGCAGCAGGGGCAGGCGGATTTGGTCCTTTCCCGAATGTCCAACGACTTTGGGGATCTTCAGAGCCGTGTGGAGGCATCCGGGCTGTTCAGGGAAGTCATAAATTTTGACGAAAAGCGTGAGGACTTCTTCCCGGAGCTTGCGAAGTGGAGGCAGGGCACGGGGGGACTTCTGGGAAACCTGTACAACAGAATCCGTTTCACGAAGCGGTACGCGGAACTGGAGGCAGCCTATGTGCCGGTGGATTTCAGGGAATATGAGGATATTTATGTCTATTGTGATTCGGATCCCATCGGTTATTACCTGAACCGGAACAGGATTTATTATCATGCGGTGGAGGACGGCCTGAACTGTCTGAAAAACTTTGACGCCGCGCGGTATGACAACAGGGGGCATTTCAGGCTGAAAGCCTTTCTGTCCAGGAGACTGAACCTGATCTTTGTGCAGAACGGTTACGGCAAATACTGTCTCGACATGGAGGTCAATGATATTGCCGCCATTAAATATCCCTGTCCCCGGTATATCGAGGTGTCCAGGAAGGAACTGGTGGACAGGCTCACCGGGGAGGAGAAGGAGCTGATCCTGAGAGTGTTCATCCGGGATATGGAGGAACTGCAAAGGCAGCTTTACCAGGAGGTTGGGGAGGACAGGATATTGATCCTTACGGATCCCCTGTGCTCCCTGGAGGTCAGGGAAAAGATTTTCAGGGACATTATACGGATGTTCGAGCCGGAGGGGAAGATTTTCCTCAAGCCCCATCCCAGGGACAACCTGGATTACCGGAAAAAGTTTCCGGAATACCCTCAGTTTGACGCAAAGATTCCCATGGAGATGCTGCAGTTTTTCCCGGGAGTGCGTTTCCGGAAGGTGGTAGGGGTATTTACGGAGATTAAGGATCTGCCTTTTGCGGAGGAGACGGTCTGCCTGGGGGCGGATTTCATGGATGCTTATGAAGATCCCCTGATCCACAGGCAGAACGAACAAATCTAAGTGTGAGAAGAACATCCAATTGCCGCTGGCAATTTTCGCTTGCGGCAGAGGCCGCTTCGCGAAGATTTTCTACGGCGCAAGGGAGCGCCTACTCACACAGAAGAACGCCAGGAGCGGGCGTTCTTCCAGGTTTGCAGCGATTGAATGCGCCGCCGGAGCGGCATGGAGGGTTGTCTGGAGCTATGTGGAAGATCATTAAGAAAATGCAGGTATTGCTGGATAAAAAGCAGAAGCGTGCCATGGGCGGCCTGATCGTCATGATGGTGATCGGAGCGTTCCTGCAGACGGCCGGCGTGGGTATGCTGGTGCAGGTGGTGGATGTGGTCATCGATCCCAATGCGGTGGAAAACAGCGCTGCGGTGGGGGCTTTGTACCGGTTCCTGGGATGCCGCAGCTACGACAGCTTTTCCGTGACGGTGATGGCGCTGCTGGTGGCGGTGTTTGTGGTCAAGAACCTGTTCCTCTTTTTCCAGCAGAAGCTGATGTTTGCGTTTGTATATACGAACCAGTTCAGGACCTCGGAGCGGATGATGCGTAATTATCTCCGCAGAGGCTATGAATTTTATCTCAATGCGGACACCGCGGTGGTGCAGAGGAGTATCACCTCCGATGTCAACAATATGTACGCCTTGATCCTGGCTTTGCTGCAGCTGTTGTCCGATGGAGTGGTGTCCCTTTTTATCGTCAGTTATTGTTTTATGAATAATGGGGCAATGACTGCCATGCTGGCGGTGGTGCTGCTGGCGCTGATGGCAGTGATTAAAAAGGTGCTCAAGCCCATTATGTACAAGGCGGGGAAGGACAACCAGGATTTCTACAGCGGACTGTTCAAATGGATCTCCCAGACGGTTCAGGGCATTAAAGAGGTAAAAGTGAACGGCAAGGAGCAGTACTTCGTCTCCGAGTACAAAAAGTGCGGTAAGGGATATGTGGACGCAGTCCAGAAATACAGCCTGTACAATAATATCCCCAAGCTGCTCATCGAGACGGCCTGCGTGGCTGCCATGATGGGGTATATGATACTGCAGGTAGTTTCCGGAATGCCTACGGAGCAGCTGGTAACGGCGATGGCAACCCTGGCGGCGGCTGCCATCGTACTGCTTCCCGCGATAAACCGGATCAATAACCAGATCAATTCCATTGCCTATTTTGAGCCTTTCTTCATGGGAGTCAGCGACAATCTGCAGGATGAGATCCAGGGAGATAAGGTGGATCTGTCCTTTGCCACGGACGAGGAAGAAAAGCTGCCGGTGACCAGGTCCATTGAATTGAAGGATATCACTTATGCCTATCCCAATACGGACAAGCTGATTTTTGACCATGCGGAGCTGACGATACCCATCGGAGCCTCCGTGGGGATCGTGGGAACCACCGGCGCGGGGAAGAGTACCGTGGTGGATATTCTGCTTGGGCTACTGGAGACCAGGAGCGGCGCCGTGTATGCGGACGGCGTGGATGTCAGACAGAATTACAGGAAATGGCTGAAAAATATAGGTTATATCCCCCAGATGATCTTCATGCTGGACGATACCATCAGGAATAATGTGGCTTTTGGCGTGCCCAGGGAGAAAATAGATGAGGACAGGCTGTGGGAGGTATTAAAAGAAGCCCAGATGGACGAATTTATCAGGACGCTGCCGGAGGGGCTGGACACCGGCATCGGAGAGAGGGGAATCCGTCTCTCCGGAGGGCAGCGGCAGAGGATCAGCATTGCAAGGGCGCTCTATCATGATCCGGAGGTGCTGGTGCTGGACGAGGCTACCTCCGCGCTGGACAACGACACGGAGGCGGCGATCATGGAGTCCATCAACAGGCTCCACGGCAGGAAGACGCTGATCATCATTGCTCACAGGCTGCAGACCATTGAAAAGTGTGATCTGGTGTACCGGGTGGAGAACGGCAGGGCGGTCATTGAGAGAGGCAGCTTATGAGGCTGAGTATTATTGTGCCGGTGTATAATATGGCGGCGGAGGGAAAATTAAATTACTGTATGGATTCCCTGTTAAACCAGACGGTGGAAGACTATGAGATCCTGGCGGTGGACGATGCCTCCACGGACGATTCCCTTCGCATCCTGCGGGAGTATGAGGCAGGATATCCCGACAAGGTAAGGGTAATCACATATGCCCGGAACAGGCGCCAGGGCGGCGCCAAGAATGAAGGTCTTAAGGCGGCCCGGGGCCAGTGGGTGGGTTTTATAGACAGCGACGACTGGGTGGCGCCGGAA
This sequence comes from uncultured Lachnospiraceae bacterium, assembly GCA_947385725.1. Lineage (GTDB taxonomy): Bacteria > Bacillota > Clostridia > Lachnospirales > Lachnospiraceae > Acetatifactor. Next base: position 4,335 of record CANDMD010000147.1, read on the forward strand.
TTTTATGAGAAGCTGATCCGCAGGGGGGAGGACACCGGGGCAGACCTGGTGGGCTGTGATTACAGTCTGGTGTCGGAGCACACCTTTGAAGTGGGAAAAGTGATCCAAAACAATACCATGGATCAGACAGGGCCTTTGGACAGGGAAAAGCACAAAAGCCTGCTCATGCGCATGGGCAGTATGGTAATCAAGGTCTACCGGAGAAAGGTGATCGAGGATAACGGCCTGGACTTCCCGGAGGGGATCTTTTATGAGGATAATTGTGCGGGACCGCTGTGGTCGCTGTATTTTACCCGCTTTGAGAAGGTGGAGGAGCCTTTGTACTATTATTACCAGCATCAGGTATCCACGGTACATCATATCTCCGAGGAAAAGTGCAGGGATCGGATGAAAGCGGCGTCCTTGCTGTATGACCAGTGTAAAGAACGGGGATTTCTGGAAGAATATCAGCAGGAGATTGAGTACCGCTTTGTGGAGCTGTATTATGTAAATACCCTGTTTTCCTATCTGGCGGGGGTGGAACGCCCGAAGCTGTCCTTCCTGAGGGAATTACGGCAGGGGGTGAGGAAACGGTTCCCGGGGTTCGGGCGAAATCCTTATTACCTGGAAAATACGGGCGGTGAGGAGCAGCGGCTGATCGCGCTGCAGCAGAGATGGAACCTTGGATTCTACCTTTTGTACCGGTTGAAACAGTATGTCTGGAAAAGAAAACGGGGAAGCCGCTGCGCGGTGTGCCAATGCAGGCAAAAGGGAAGAAGGGCATAAAGAAGAGTGGCTGACGAAGAGGAAGAGTGGCTGACGAAATGATAGGTGGAATGGCAGAAAGCATGAAAAAAATAGCGATCATCACGGCCAGGGGAGGAAGCAGGCGGATCCCCCGGAAAAATATTAAGGACTTCTGTGGGAAGCCCATACTGGCGTATTCTGTTGAGGCGGCGCTGGCATCCGGTGTCTTTGACCGTGTCATGGTATCCACGGAGGATGTGGAAATAGCGGAGATTGCCCGGAGGCATGGCGCGGAGGTTCCCTTTTTCCGCAGTGAAGAAACATCAAGTGACTATGCCACCACAAGTGAGGTGCTTCTGGAGGTATTGGAGGAATATGGGAAGAGGGAGGAACGGTTCGGCATGGCCTGCTGTATTTATCCCACGGCGCCCTTTGTGACGGGGGAAAAGCTGAGAAACGCGGTGGGGATGCTGGAGGAAAGCGGTGCCGATTCGCTGGTTCCCGTGACACCGTTTTCCTATCCTCCCCAGAGGGCCATGGTCATTGAGGAGGGCAGGCTGGTGTTCCGGTATCCGGAGTATCTGGACAGCCGTTCCCAGGATCTGGAGCCCCATTATCATGACGCGGGACAGTTTTATGTCTTTCGCACCGAGTCTTTCCTGCGGACGGGGAAGGTTCTGGCAGGGAACATCCTGCCTCTTGTGGTATCGGAGTTGGAGGTCCAGGATATTGACAATCTGACAGACTGGCAGATCGCGGAAATGAAATACCGACTGATGCGGGAGAGGCGGTAAACAAAATATAATTTGTCGCAGACAGCCACAGAAGGGAGAACGGACAGTTGGAAAATTATTTATCGGAAGAAGAATTAAAGGCGCTTGGACTGAAGGAATATGGCGAGGATGTGCGGATCGGGAGGCACGCGGTGCTGTACAGCCCGGAGCAGCTGACCCTGGGAAGCCATGTGCGTATTGATGATTTTACGGTTGTCAGCGGGATGGTCACACTGCGGGATTATATCCATATTTCACAGTTCTGCGGACTTCATGGGGGAGATGCCGGCATCCTGTTGGAGGAGTTTTCGGGACTTGCCGGAAAATGTTCTGTCTACGCCGTGTCGGATGATTATTCAGGGGCTTCCATGACCAATTCCATGGTTCCGGCCAAATACAGGCCGGGCATCATCAGCAGACCGGTGCGGATCGGGAAATATACGATCCTTGGCTGTAACAGCGTGGTCTTGCCGGGGGTGACCATATCGGAGGGCACTGCGGTGGGAAGTATGTCCCTTTGTACTGAGACAACGGAGGAATGGTCCATTTATGCGGGTATCCCCGCAAAAAGGATCAGGGAGCGTAAGCGGGATCTTCTGGAACTGGAAAAGCAGATGTGGGCGGACCAGGGCATGACGAGGTAGAAGGATTGCTTTTATGATTTTTTTGGAATGGTTAACGATGTTACCGGAAGGAGGGTTTTATGGATAAGGAAATCTATATCGGAGGGCGCCTTGTCAGTGAGGAAGCGCCTGCTTTTATCATAGCGGAGATGTCAGCAAACCATTTGATGGACTTTGACCGCGCGGCAGCGATCATGAGAGCGGCAAAGGAGGCGGGGGCGGATGCCATTAAGATACAGACCTATACTCCGGACAGCATCACCCTGAATTGTGATGATCCCTGTTTCCAGATCACCCAGGGAACCATATGGGACGGAACCACATTACACAAATTGTATGAGACGGCTTATACGCCATGGGAGTGGCAGCCGGAATTGAAGAAAACAGCAGAGGAGATGGGACTGATCTTCTTCTCTTCGCCTTTTGACCTGCACAGCATTGATTTCCTGGAGGAAATGAACGTGCCCGCCTATAAGGTGGCAAGTCCGGAGATTACGGACATTCCCCTTCTGAAAAAGATCGCGGGAACAGGCAAACCTGTGATCATCTCCACGGGGATTGCCTATATGGCGGATATAGAACTGGCGCTGAGAACCTGTCGGGAGGCGGGAAATGAACAGGTGATCCTGTTGAAGTGTACCTCCGCATATCCGTCGCCCTATGAGGACATCCATTTAAGGACAATCCCATCCATGAAGGAGAATTTTGACTGTATCCTGGGCCTGTCCGACCATACCATGGGCAGCGCGGTGGCCGGTGCAGCAGTGGCGCTGGGAGCCAAAGTGGTGGAAAAGCATCTTACATTAAGGCGCGCCGACGGAGGAGCGGACGCCGCCTTTTCCATGGAACCGGAAGAGTTCCGGAAGATGGTGGCGGATATCCGCAGGATAGAGAAAGCCTTGGGGAAAGCGGCGTATGCCCTGACGGAGAAGCAGGAGAAGACCAGAACCTATTCCCGTTCCCTGTTTGTGGCGGAGGATATGAAGGCAGGGGAATTGTTTACTCCGGAAAACCTGCGTTCCGTGCGGCCCGGCTGCGGCCTGCATACCAGGCACTACGAGGAAATACTGGGGAAGAAGATCACCAGGGATGCCAGGATGGGTACGCCTATGAGCTGGGATCTGGTAGATTTTTCGTAACAGTTCAGCCTTCGGCCAAACGGTTACGATTTTTCTGAATGAGGAGAAAGCGATGTTTCTGATTCGGGCGGATGGCAATGCAAAGATTGGGGCGGGGCATCTGATGCGGTGTCTGACCATAGCGGACGAACTGAGAAAATTAGTGGACAGCCGCCAGATTCTCTTTGTCTGTGCGGATCTACAGTCTGCGGAACTGGCGTTGAAGCGTGGATATGAGGCCTTTTTGCTGTGGAGCGATCCCTGTGACATGGAAGCGGAGCTTTCCGCATGGCCCCGTATCCCTGTGAAAAATAAAGGAACAAGCATTATTGTTGTGGACAGCTATTTTGCCACAAAGCGTTATCTACAGAAACTCAGGGAATATGGCAGTGTAACGCTGCTGGATGACATGGGAGAGGACAGCTTTCCTGTGGACAGGATCATTAACTATAACGCTTTCGCAGATACCAAACGGTACGAAAGCCTTTACAGGGATTCCAATGCGGAATTGGTCCTTGGAAGCGCCTATGTGCCCATCAGGCCGCAGTTTTCCGAAAAGGCCTATGAGGTCAGGGAACAGGCGGAGAATGTATTGATCACTACCGGAGGCGGCGATATTGACAATATTGCGGGGCGGATCCTGAAGGGGATACAGGAAAAAGAAACGGATACACGGTTAAATTATCATTTGGTAGCCGGAAATTATAACCCGCATTATGAATGGATGAAAGCACTGGAAAAGGAGTCGGCCCATATCCATATCTATCATAATGTCCAGGATATGGCGGATCTGATGAACCGGTGTGACCTGGCCGTCACCGCCGGAGGCTCCACCGTCTATGAACTGGCAGCAATGGGAGTCCCCTTTATCTGCTTCTCCTACGCGGAGAACCAGGAGAAGATGACGGAGTTCCTGGACAGGGAGGGCATTGCCTGTTCCGCTGGGGCGTACCACAGGGATCCGGACGCCGTGCTGGGACGGATTGCCCAATGGACTGTGGAACTGGCACGGGATCCTGAAAAGAGAACCAAATGTTATACAACGGAACGAAGGCTCACGGACGGGCTTGGCGCGAAACGGCTGGCGGAAATATTGGTAAAATCCGTATAACATAGGGAATAAAGAAAGCATGGGGAGCAGCCGTGCAGCCGGCAGAAGTGCAGGGCCGTGGGCACAGGTGACGGTTTGGACGGATCACGGAAGGGTTTGAATCGCTGTGGGAGCAGGTTACGGGGAAGTTCCGGTCGGGGAGAAACGATTGAAAAAGGACACACTGATAAGGACAATTGTATATGGGACGATCTCCGCGGTGCTTTTTGGTGTGCTTTTATTGAATACCTTTCCTCTGCGGAAAACCCGCAAGATGTATACACCCCAGATCGTAGTGCTGGGGGACAGCATATTCGGACAGGCCCGCGATGAGACGTCGGTCAGCAGTCTATTGTCCGAGCTGCTTGGGCAGGAGGTCTTTAACGGGGCGCTGGGAGGAACCTGCGCCAGCCGAGTGAACAGGGAAGGAAGACTGGCCTATTCCAAGGATTCGCTGTCCTTCGTGGAACTCTCCAGGGCGGCGGCGCTGGACGACTTTGGGTGGCAGCAGGCGACCAGGGTGCGGGAGAGTACCACGGAATACTTCCCGGAAGCGATAGATGATCTGGAAAAGATTGATTTTTCCGGTGTGGACATTCTGCTTGTACAGTATGGCCTTAACGATTATCACGCGGGTGTGCCCCTGGATAACCCGGAGGATCCTTATGACCCTTATACTTTTGCGGGTGCATTCCGCGGCGCGGTGGCCTATTGGAGGGAGACATACCCGGAAATCAGGATTGTACTCCTGACCTCTACCTACAGCTGGTATGAATATGCGGGGAAGACCTGTGAGGAAATGGATGAGGGCGGAGGCATACTGGAAGACTATATCAATAAGGAAATCCAGGTTGCGGAGGAAATGGGGGTGGAGGTACTGGATCTGTACCATGACGTTTATCCCCACGAAACATGGGAAGACCGAAACCTTTACACCCATGACGGGCTGCATCCCAATGAGGCAGGCAGACGGCTGCTGGCGGAGACAGTGGCGGCGTATCTGAAGCACTAAAGAA
>CANDMD010000148.1 GCA_947385725.1 uncultured Lachnospiraceae bacterium
ACACCCAACAGAACACTCTTTCCCTACACGACGCTCTTCCGATCTTTAAAAAATGCCATGGATGTATTTTACAATATCAGACTGATCCGGGATATCCGCAAGAAGCCCAGCACATCCGAGCTGATCGACTGGATCAACGCGCTGCAGATCGGAGGTATTTCCGCCGACAGGATCAAGGCGGAACTGCCTTTTGTGGGCACGGTGGTGAAAAAGGACGAGGATCTGGAGCTGGTAAGACAGGAGAAGGGGAATCTGTAAGTAAGCTGGAGGGAGAATATCAATGACGGAATCCACCGTGAAGATTTCCATGAGGGATGAAAATGGTCTTGGCTGCAGTTATGCGATTATAACCAAAGATAAAATGAGCATAATCATTATCTTAAAAGATCAGGAATGTGCCATCTTTCACTATGATGATTTGAGAAGCAGGGAAAAGGAAGTATCGCGTCAATGTGAATATCATTATTTGCTGCTGAAACACTATGACAGTGATTCTTATGCATATAAGGATTTTCTGAAACTGATAGGAAAAATGTGTAAGAAGGGCAGGGACAGCAAGTATTTTGCAAATCCCCAAAACGAGGATAACAGAATGATTTGCGGAAGCACGGACGGTGAGCATATGATCAAGGCGGAAGAGAGACCATTATACGAAGAAAGATATTTTGATTTCAAATGCTTTGTTCTGGGGAATCAAGGTACATTTTAAAGGGGCATTCATGAATCAGCTCATTAGGCAGGCCAATAAACTGCTGCAGAATCATGGATTTGAGTATGCATTTTGCGGGGGATGGGCCATCGACCTGTTTATCGGAAAAGAAATATTTTCTGCTTTACACAGGACTGTGAGCTGGTGCATTTATCGGAAACAGATGAATCGGGTATTTATTCTGTCGATTTCAAACACATTGGACAGACGAGATTAAACTTTATAGAGTTTCTGTTTAATGAAAAAGACAGCCGGGATCTGTTGTATGCACGCAGTCATGATGTAAGACTGGCACTGGAGGATGCTTTTCGGGTCAGGGACGGAATCCTGTATCTGGCGCCGGAAATGTGCCTGCTTTACAAGTCCACGGATACAGAAAGGGAAGGCTGTCAAAGTGACTTTGACAATGCCATGTCGCACATGAGCCAACGGCAGAGACGCTGGCTTGAAGATGCCCTGGCGATGCTGTATCCGGAAGGCCATAAATGGAGAGACTGCTTATCTGATTCTGAAATCTGCAGATAGGCAGACAGCTTCCCCGGATCTCGGCACAGAGGCAGGTGCGGGGAGATTCCGGGAGGATGTGGATCTATAAATAATGATATCATAAGAGGACAGGATATGTTTACTAAATTCTTCGATACCCTTCGAGCAAAGGGATTAAGAGTGACACTGGGCGAATTTCTGACTCTTCAGGAAGCGCTGGACAAGGGGCTGTGCGGAAGCTCGCTGACGCAGTTCTATTATGTGGCGCGGATGATCCTGATAAAGAGCGAGACGGATTTTGACAAATTTGACATGGCCTTTGACGAGTGCTTCCGGCCGGCACAGAAAGAGACGGAAGTGGGGAAAGAGATGCTCCGCTGGCTGGACAAGTCCGACATGCTGGAGCTGGCCCACGAGGAGGCCCGTGCCCATCTGAACCAGGTGGAGGATATCCAGGTGGACAAGGAGCAGGTGGAGGAAACCTTTAAGCAGAGGCTGCGGGACCAGAATGAGGAGCACAACGGCGGCAGCTATTGGATCGGTACTATGGGGAAGACCTCCTTCGGCAATATGGGCGGCAATGTGGGCGGTGTCCGTGTGGGCGGCCAGACTGGCTACCAGTCCGCCTTTTCCGTGGTGGGAGCAAGGAAATACCGGGATTTCCGGGACGACAGGGTGCTGGACAACCGGCAGTTCCAGCTGGCTTTCCGGAAGCTCCGGCAGTTTTCCAGCAGGCTGGATATCCCTGAGACGGAGCTTGACATAGGCGGTACGGTGGACAAGACCTGCAATAACGGCGGATGTCTCCAGATCGTCATGCAGAAGCCCAGGAAGAACGCGGTGAAGCTGCTGCTTCTGATGGATTCCGGGGGGACAATGATCCCCTTTAGCAGCCTGCTGAACGATCTGTTCCAGGCAGTTCACAAATCCAACCATTATAAGGATGTGAAGACCTATTATTTCCACAATTGTATCTACAGCAAGCTGTACAAGACACCGGAGTGTGAGAACGGCGACTGGATCGACACAGAGTGGATGTTCCGCAACGTGGACAGCGACTACAAGGTGATTATTGTGGGGGATGCTGCCATGGCGCCGGAGGAACTGTACTCCGACACCGGAAACTACAGGGGGCCAAACGGCGGTCTGTCTGGCTATGAGTGGCTGAAGCTGGTGAAGAAGAAATATAAAAAGATCGTCTGGCTGAATCCTAAAATGGCTCCGGGGCGGGCTCCCTGGAGAGAAGCAGAGACCGCAGTGAAGGAGCTTTTTCCCATGTATAAACTGACGGTGGACGGCCTGAACCAGGCCATGACGAAACTGATGGTGAATAAGAATTCATAAATATAAATTGATATATCTTAAAGGGACAACTGTTTCATGAATGTAGATAATGAATTACTAAAAAATATGGATAAACTGCACACCACCGAGCTGGGCGTGGAACGCATTAAAAGAAATCTTTCCTTAGATGTAGATGCAAATGATGTTGTCGATTGGTGCAAAACCAAAATCAATTCTGCAAATGCCGCTCTTACAAGGAGCGGAAAAAACTGGTATGTAAGCGTAGACAATTGTATTATAACGGTGAATGCGTATAGTTATACGATAATCACAGCACATAAGGAAAAGAGATGAAATATTCAATTCAGTATGCAGATGATACCTTCACAATCAGCAAACTGAGAAATAAAGATCATCCTTTGTATAGACGGGAGGCATCAACGTGAAACAGGAGATTCAGATCAGAAAAGCCGTGGATGCAGACCTTGATTGTATCGGGAAGCTGTATGAAGACGTTTGTGATTACCTGGAAGCGCACAGGAATTATCCCGGATGGAGAAAGGGGATTTACCCTGTTCGCAGCGATGCAGAAGAAGGCCTGATGGAAAATGCGCTGTATATTGCACTGATAGGGAAGAAAACCGCAGGAGCGTTTATGCTGAAACACAGGCCGGAGGAGGGGTATCAGAACGGTAAATGGCTGACTGAGGAGGATTATGAGCATATTTATGTGCTTTATACGCTTGCCGTTCATCCTGATTTCCAGAAACACGGCATAGGAACAGAACTGTTAATGTATGCTGAGAGAGTGGCGCGGGAAGAGAAGTGCGTAAGTATCCGGCTTGATGTTGTAAAGGATAATCTCCCTGCGGAGCGGCTTTACCGGAAATGCGGATATCAGCTGACAGGAACCGTAAGTCTGGGATATGAAGCGTATGGTCTCCCATGGTATCACCTTTATGAAAAAGTGTTGAATAAATAATGGAAAGGCGGTGTTGGTATATGATTTATTTCCATACAGAATGGCTTCTTATCAGAGATATGGAAGAAACAGATATAGCGGAACTGAGTGGTAAGGCTGAAAATCCTGAGGATGCAGCCAGGTATTTCAGGAAACAGGCAGGCCATATCCAAAGCGGGATGTGCACAGGACTGATCGCTTTCTGTCAGGGACAGATGGCAGGGTATGTGTACCTGTACTACCGCTGTAAATGGGGAGGTCTCGGCAACCAGGGCTATCCGGGCATTGTGGATCTGTATGTGCCGGAGGAATTCCGCCGGAAGGGAATCGGGGACAGATTGATGGACACAGCGGAGCAGATCGCGGCGGATTACAGTGATAAAGTGTATCTTGACGTAGGACTGAACAGTACCTTCGGGAGTGCCCACAGGCTGTATGCCAGGAGGGGGTATATTCCTGACGGAAGGGGATGCTACTATGAAGAAAAGGTATGCGGGGTGGATGCACCGTGTATCAATTCCGATGAACTGACCCTGTGCCTTGTCAAAGAGATTGAAAGAAATAAGGAAAAATGATATTTGGCAGGGGATTTGACAGAGTGTGCGGCTGCACCTTCCGGTTCGATGATCCCGACGCAGAGAATCTGAATTTTATGGTGAAGATGGCCGCGCTTAAGAAAAAGGAACTGTGTGTAAAGCGGTACATGGGAGAACGTCCAGAGAGGCGTCAGGCTCAAAGACAACAGGAGGAGAGAGGTATGAGACAGGGATATCCCTCCAAAGAGGAGGCAGAGAAAATCCTGCAGGAGGCGGAAAGCTGCAATCCCGGTCCCTGGGGAGCGCACAGCCGCTGTGTGGCGGAATGTGCGGAAAGGATTGCGGCGGCGTGCGGGAATATGGATATGGAAAAGGCGTATGTCCTTGGTCTTCTGCATGATATCGGGAGAAAGTTTGGCGCAAGGCATCTGGGACATGTCTATGACGGCTGGAAGTATATGGAATGGATGGGCTGCCCGGAGGCTGGAAGGATCTGCCTGTCCCATTCGTTTGTGTGCCAGTCCCTGGAATTATATATCGGAAAATTTGATATCCTGCCGGAGCAGGAAAAGGAGCTGCGTGAGGCTCTGGAAAAACTGGAATATGATGATTACGACAGGCTGATTCAGCTTTGCGATGCCATAGGAACGGCTGAGGGAGTGGCAGCCATGGAAGACAGGATGCAGGATGTCAGGCGCAGATACGGGAACTATCCCGAGGAAAAATGGAAGCGGAATCTTGCACTGCGGGAATATTTTGAGGAACGTATGGGAAGGGATCTTTACAGCCTGCTCGGAGAACAGGAAATAACCAGACAGAACGCAAACTGATAAATTAAGAGAAACAGCCATTAAATAAAAAAGATTTCTTTTAGCTGAAAAATGGAGGAGCTCAGGTGAAAGAAAATATATATAAATTATTTGAAAATTGGAATGAAACAATCATATGGTCATGCTTACAGGGAATCATGGGAGAAATTCACACGAATCTGTCTGAGGATGCGGCGATGGCAATATTGGGAGATTTTGCATTTTATGCAGGAAATCCCAGTGAGGAATTGGTTCAATATAAACCGGAATGCTGCAAACAGAACTTTATTATTATGGTGCCACAGAATGCCGGCTGGGCTGAATTGATTGAGAAATGTTACGAGAAGAAAGCGAAGAAAGTAACAAGATATGCGATCAAAAAAGAGATGGAGATATTTGATAAGGAGAAATTGCAACGGGCAGTAGAAGAGCTGCCGTCGGGTTATGTGTTAAAGAAAATAGAAGAAGCAGAATACAATATGTGCAGGGAGAATGACTGGGCAAATGATCTGGTGTCACAATATAAGGAATATAAAGCATATAAAAACTCAGGTTTAGGCATAGCTGTTTTAAAGGCTGGAGAATTGGTTGCTGGAGCCTCCTCATATAGTAGATATGATAAGGGTATTGAGATAGAAATTGATACGCGGGAAGACTATCGGAGAAAAGGATTGGCATATGCGTGCGGCGCAAAGCTTATTTTGGAATGTTTGGAGAAAGGATTATATCCAAGCTGGGATGCACAAAATAAATGGTCAGTAGCGCTGGCAGAAAAGCTGGGATATCATTTTAGTCATGAATATGTGGCGTATGAGGTAATGGTATGACAAGAGTGTATTTCGTGTGACATGAACAGTCGGAGCATGATTGGAAAGAAGGATTGTAGTTATGCAATATGCAAGGAAATTAAGAAAAGGTGACAAGGTAGCAATTGTAAGCTTATCAAGTGGAATGTTAGGTGAAGAATTTTGTAGTCATAATATAGAGATTGGCGTAAAGCGGCTAAAAGAATATGGTCTGGAGCCGGTATTTATGCCTAATGCGTTGAAAGGCATTGAATATTTGCGGGCTCATCCGGAAGCAAGGGCGAAAGACTTAAAAGATGCGTTTTTAGATGATTCTATTGCAGGTATTATCTGTGCCATCGGTGGTGATGATACATACAGGCTTTTGCCTTATTTGATGGACGATAAAGAGTTCATAAAAGCGGTAGAGAAGCATCCAAAATTATTCACAGGATTTTCAGATACTACAATTAATCATTTCATGTTTTATAAGCTGGGGTTGTCTACCTATTACGGACCAAACTTTATCTGTGATTTGGGAGAAGTTGCAGATGAAATGCTGCCATATACAAAAAGGGCATTTGAGGGATATTTGGAAGATAACGAATGCGATGAAATTGTATCCAGTGATATTTGGTATGAAGAAAGAAAAGATTTTTCAAGAGCTGCAATCGGAACAGAAAGAAAAACTCATAAAGAAGAGAATGGCTTTGAACTTCTGCAGGGAAGTGAAATTTTTCAAGGCAGATTGCTTGGCGGATGCCTGGAAAGCCTTTATGATATATTGACAAATAGCAGATATGAGGATGAAAAGGAAGTTTGCGAAAGATATGGTCTGTTTCCAGAAAAGGAAGAGTGGATTGGAAAAATCCTTTTTATAGAAACCTGCGAAGAAAAGCCGATTCCTGAATTGTTTGAAAAAGAAGTTGCTTTGCTGAAAGAAAAGGGAATATTTGATGCGGTAAATGGTGTGTTAGTTGGAAAACCACAGGATGAAGTTTTTTATCAGGAATATAAGGATATTCTTATTAAGGTGATAGATAATGAGGAACTTCCGATTGTCTATAATGTGAATTTTGGACATGCTATGCCGCGGTGCAAATTACAGTATGGTGCTGCTGCAAAGGTAGATATGAAGCAGAAAAAGATTTCCACCCAAATTACTTCTTTCACAGCTCCGTAGTCGCAGTTGGCGTAACAGTTCAGATCCTCCTTGAAAAAATTCCTTTTTCGTGATACCATGTTTTTGGTTTCAGCGAGATAAATCCAAAATACAGGAAAGGCATGGAAAATAAAATGACAGTATTTGAGGAATTAAAGGCGAGAGGGCTGCTGGCGCAGCTGACTGACGAGGAGGAGATCAGGGAGCTGGTCAACAACGGAAAGGCCGTATTTTATATCGGTTTTGATCCTACCGCGGACAGCCTCCATGTGGGGCATTTCATGGCGCTGTGCCTGATGAAGAGATTGCAGATGGCGGGAAATAAGCCCATTGCCCTGATCGGCGGCGGAACCGCCATGATCGGCGACCCTTCCGGGCGTACCGATATGCGCAATATGATGACCAGAGAGACCATCGACCACAACTGTGAGTGTTTCAGAAAGCAGATGAGCCGCTTTATTGAGTTTGAGGACAGTGCGGACGGGGAGAACCCGACCGCGGACAGTAATTTCTCCAGGGCCATCATGGTGAACAACGCGGACTGGCTTCGCGACCTCAACTATATTGACTTCATCCGGGATATCGGCGCTCATTTTTCCGTGAACCGTATTCTTACCGCAGAGTGCTATAAGCAGCGCATGGAGAAGGGATTGAGTTTCCTGGAATTTAACTATATGATCATGCAGAGCTACGACTTCCTCTGCCTGTATGAGAAATACGGCTGTAATATGCAGTTTGGAGGCGACGACCAGTGGAGCAATATGCTGGGCGGCACGGAGCTGATCCGCAGGAAACTGGGCAGGGACGCTTATGCCATGACCATCACCCTGCTGTTAAATTCCGAGGGAAAGAAGATGGGCAAGACCCAGAAGGGCGCTGTGTGGCTGGATCCTGAAAAGACCTCCCCCTTTGAATTTTATCAATACTGGAGAAATGTGGCGGACGCCGATGTGCTGAAATGCCTGCGCATGCTGACCTTCCTGCCTTTGGAACAGATCGACGAGATGGATCGGTGGGAAGGCAGCCAGCTGAATCAGGCGAAAGAGATCCTTGCCTTTGAACTGACGAAGATGATCCACGGCGAGGAGGAAGCTGCCAGAGCGCAGGAAAGCGCAAGGGCGCTGTTCACAGGCGGAAATGCTGCGGAAATGCCCACCTGCGAACTCCAGGACGGCGATTTCCTGAATGGATCCATCGATATTCTGGGTGTGCTTGCTGCCTCCGGGCTGACTGCATCCCGTTCCGAGGCGAGACGTGCCGTGGAACAGGGCGGCGTCACCGTTGACGGGGAGAAGGTGACTGACATTAAGACTGCCTACGCTCCTGAACGGTTTGCAGGGGAAGGCATGATTGTAAAACGCGGCAAAAAGAATTTCAGACGTATTGTGGTGAAATAAGCATTGTTACGGAATTTGACACCGCTGTATCCGGATTGCTTCCGCCTGCAGCGGTGTTTGCATTTGCGAATGACAATGCTTTCCCGAAGTATTTATGAATGATTTCACGGTTCCTTTCATATACATATAGCAGAATATGTTAGGAGGGGCTCTATATGGACTATGCATCGAATACATACGATCTCTATCGTGATATACAAAAAAGGACCGGGGGAGAAATTTACATAGGCGTACTGGGACCGGTGCGCACCGGAAAATCTACTTTTATCAAGCGCTTTATGGAGGAACTCGTGCTTCCTGAGATGGAGGATGAGCACGCCAGGGGGCGGGCGCAGGACGAACTGCCCCAGAGTGCGGGAGGCAAGACCATTACCACCACAGAGCCCAAGTTCATTCCCAATGAGGCGGCAAAGGTAGTTTTAAGCGGTGACATCCCTGTCTCGGTGCGCCTGATTGACTGTGTGGGGTATATGGTGGAGGGTGCCGCCGGACATATGGAGGAGGACGTGGAACGCATGGTGAAGACCCCCTGGTTTGACTATGAGATTCCCTTCACCCAGGCGGCTGAGATCGGAACGGATAAGGTGATGAACGATCATTCCACCATCGGCATGGTCATCACCACCGACGGCAGCTTCGGGGAACTTCCGAGAAACAATTACCTGGAGGCGGAGGAGAAGACCATACTGGCATTGAAGAAGCTTCGCAAGCCTTTCCTGGTACTGGTGAACAGCCAGAAGCCCTACTCGGAGGAGGCGAAAAAGGTGGCAGCCGAGATCGGCGAGAAGTATGGCGTATCCACGGTCCCTGTAAACTGCGAGCAGCTGAAAAAAGACGATATCAATATGCTGCTGGAGAAAGTGCTTTATGAATTTCCCATCTCCTCTATTGAGTTTTACATGCCGAAATGGGTGGAGATGCTTGCCAATGACAACCGGATGAAGCAGGATATCATCGAAAGGGTAAAGCTTCTGATGAAGGACTATAACACCATCCGCAACGTCCTTGAGAAACCCATCGATATGGAAAGCGAATACATAAAGCGCTGTAAGACGGATGCGGTAAGACTTTCCGACGGCGTGATCCGGGTGCAGCTGGATGTGGAGGAAGCGTATTACTATGAGATGCTGACCGAAATGGTGGGCGAAACCATTGCGGATGAGTACCAGCTGATCAACAAACTGAAAAACTTCGCAGCCATGAAGCATGAATATGCAAAGGTGCTGGATGCGGTAAATATGGTGCGGATGAAAGGGTATGGCGTGGTGACGCCGGATCGGGATGAGATCGTGCTGGAGAGGCCGGAGCTGATCAAGCACGGCAACAAATTCGGCGTGAAGATCAAGGCGTCCAGTCCTTCTATCCACATGATCCGCGCCAACATCGAGACAGAGATCGCTCCCATTGTGGGAACCCAGGAACAGGCGGATGACCTGATCCGGTATATTGATCAGACCGATA
>CANDMD010000149.1 GCA_947385725.1 uncultured Lachnospiraceae bacterium
ACCCAACAGAACACTCTTTCCCTACACGACGCTCTTCCGATCTCCCTGGGGATGCGGGGCATCCACGATTCCGGCTTTGAGACGAAGCATCTGGAGGGCAGCACGGAGGAAGAAATCCGGGATGCCAAGATCAGGATTTTGGGGAAAATCATTGCAGACCAGAGGGAGATCCTGCGGGACACCCTGGGGCGTGAGACCATGATGACCTTTATTCCCTATAAAGAGGTGCTGGAACTGTATGACAACGGGCTGGAGATACCGGAGGATATGACGCTGGTATGGGCGAATGACAATTACGGCTATATCCGACGTTATCCGTCTGAAAAAGAGAAGGGAAGAAAGGGCGGCAACGGGATCTATTACCATAATTCCTATTGGTCGCCGCCCAGCATGTCCTATGTGTTCCTATGCTCCATTCCCCTGGCTCATACCAGGAATGAACTGCAGAAGGCATGGAAGGAAGGGATACGCAAGCTATGGGTGCTCAACTGCGGTGCCATGAAGCCCCTGGAGCAGGAGATTACCTTTTTCTTAAGGCTGGCCTGGGAAATCGGGAAGCCGGGTGCCTTGACGGCGGACGTGGAGGCATTTGTGGAGGACTGGATCGACCGTACCTTTACCGGAGGGATCGGAAAGCAGGTTTCTGTCCTGCTCAATGATTTCTCCCAGCTCACCAATGTGCGGAAGGTGGAAAACATGGACTATGACGCTTTCTCCCAGACGGCCTACGGGGACGAGGCGGCCATGCGTATCCACCGTTATGAGGAATTGTTTGCACAGGGCAATGCACTGTATGAGGAGCTTCCGGAGGAAGAGCGGGATGCCTTTTTTGAACTGGTGCTGATGCGGGTCCATGCTGCATATTTTACCAATCTCGCTTATTATTACGGGGACAGGAGTACCCTGATGTACGACAGGGGAAACAGGCAGGGGGCGCGGTTTTACACGGAGAAATCCAGGGAGGCGGAAGACGCCAGGAGACGCCTCCTGCATTACTATAATCATGTGATCTGCGGGGGCAAGTGGAACGGTATCTTGAATCCGGAGGGATTTCCGCCGCCGCGGGCGGCTATGATGCCGGTGTGTACGCCGCCGCTGGAAACATATGCCGATCCCCTGCCGGGGCAGGAGACCGGTCTTGCAGAAGGTCGGGATGGAAGGCTCTCCGCAGCTTCCATGGCGGTGTATCTCTGGAATGAGGGCAAGGAACTGGTCTTTGTCACGCCCGGGGAAAAGTGGCTTGAGATCGGCAATACCGGGTTCGGGGAATTTGAAGTTGCCCTGCGCGCGCCGGAGTGGGTGGCGCTGTCCGAAGGACATGGGGTGATCCGCCGGGAAAAAAGAATTCTTGTATGTGTGACGGATACTTTGGAGAACCGGGAAGGGGAAATCGTCATAGAGAATGTCAGTGACGGGAGCGTAAGGCATATCTCTGTCAGGACGGTACGGACGAAGTATACGGACGGGGACTGTGCGGAAGAAACCTGTGTGGGGCAGGCGTGCAGCAGGGAGTTCCCTGGGGAATCAGGATATGTAACAGGAAGCCTGCAGAAACCAAAGTGCGGGGAAGAAAGCCGCATAAAACAAGATGGTGCTGAAGGAGAAGGCGCGGAGTCTGTCTACGCGCTGGAGGAAGACGGCCTGGTGGCGCTGGAAGCGGCAAGGGCGCAGTCAGGGCTTGGTGAGACCGGGGATTTCAGAATTATTCCCAGGCTGGGACGTATGCAGGGTTGTCTGGTGGAGGCAGCAGTACAGCGGGAGTCCCTGGAGGAGGAACAGCAGGAATCCCCGTCCCCTCTGTGCTACCGATTTATGACAGAAAGCCAGGGAGAATGTCTCCTGGAGATCCATCGTTTCCCTTCCCTGGATTCTGTGGGGCGGATCCGTGTCGGTATATCGCTGGATGACGGTCCGGTACAGATTGTGGAAACCTCGTCCAATGACGAGTGGCGTGGAAATTGGAAGAAAAATGTGCTGAATAATGTGGACCGCCTGTATCTGCCGCTTCCCATACCGGAACCGGGAATGCACAGGCTTTCCGTCTGGGCGGTTGACCGGTATTTTGCCTTTTCCCGCATGGTGATCTATACCAGACCACGGAAAGGGAATAATCTGGCGGGCATCAGGGGATCCCAGCCTCTGCCGGAGGACTGGGAGATGCTTTCCTGGTGCGACAGCTTTTACGGGAAGTGTGAACTGCCGCCCAGATCTGTATTTTATGCGCTGCCTGAAAACGCGGAGGATACCATCGCCGTCACATGTCAGATGGCTCAGGCGGAGCGCCTTGGAGGGAAGGTGGAGCCGGAATGGTATCGGAAGCGGGGAAATGGTGTGTTTGAAGAGGACTGCGGGGCGGTCAGGATCGATGCGGCAACGGCGCTGGCGCAGAGCGATTGTGCGTGGGTGAGCGACGGAGAAAGAAATCTGTCATCCGGAGACGCTGGATTCGGGGGCATGCCGCAATCCGATCTGTGGCGACATTGCAGCAGCGAATCCTTTGGACGCAGCGGCATTGCCCTGTATATCAGGACGCCGGAATTATGCTGGCACGAACAGGATGCGCCCGGTCTGCATTACCGCTTCGTGTGTAAGGGCGGGAGGTACACACTCTGGATGCTGTCAAAGTTCAATGTGCGGGAGGAGGGATTCTTTGCCGTTGGATTTGACGGGGAGAGGGTTCCCCTGGAACAGATTTATGGAAAGGGCTGTCTGTGGCGGTACGAGGCGGAGCAGATCTACCGGTGGGTGCCGGTGACACAGACGGAGCTTGCTGCGGGGGAGCATGTGCTGCACATCTATGCCCTTGCCTCCGGCATGCGGTATGACAGATTCTACCTGACGAAGGGAAAGGAACTGCCGCCCATGGATGAGGCATGGCTGAGCCCGGAGGAAAGGGCGGAAGGAAACATGAGTCTGCTTATTCCATTCCAAACGAAGAAAAAAACTACAGGAGATAAGACCATTCCGCAAGATAGACGATTCCCTTAAAAAATAATCATTACAAAGGATATGATTCCGAGGCATTATGACGAATATGGGATTTTATTTTTCAACATATATGATTTCCTGCTGGAACCATTGAGCATTGAAGGTTGAGTGTGTTCATGGCTTTAATTTCTCAATAGTAAGAAAGATAGTAATTGAATAAAAAAACGAGAGGATATGTAATAAAATGGAATCTGTAATATGATATCATGGAAGTGGGGAGAAAATAGAGTTTCCGGAAATAAGAAAAACAAAGTATGCAAAAGATTTTTCCTGAGGATTTTATTGTACAAATAGTTATGAACAGGCGCAAAGATGGGCAGAACGACGTCGTGAGGAAGGAGTTGTCGATTTCTATTCATATCGTAAAGATGATTCATTAAATATTTTACAATTTGAGACCATGACACTTTTGGCTTAATATAAGCAGCTGGCCTGGAAACAGCGTAAGCTGGATACATGTCTTGATGCAGGAGATATTCTGGTTTATGAAACAGTGGGATATATGTTGAGTCTTTCGAATGCATTATCAGGTTAAATTTCGGATGAATTTCAATGAGAAAAGTCATTGCAAATATACAGCGACTATGATACACTAGTCACAGTGACTATGATAAAAAAATAACAATCAATAAATCATCCTATTATAAGGAAGAATGACAAGGAGGACTTACAATGTCAAAAAAAGTAGTTTTAGCCGGAGCCTGCCGTACCGCCATCGGTACTATGGGAGGCACACTGAGCACAACCCCTGTGGTTGAGCTGGGAGCAATCGTGATCAAGGAAGCGCTGAACAGGGCAGGCGTGAAGCCTGAGGATGTGGACCAGGTTTACATGGGCTGCGTCATCCAGGCAGGCCAGGGTCAGAATGTAGCCCGCCAGGCATCCATCAAGGCAGGGCTTCCCATTGAGGTACCCGCCGTTACCATGAACGTTGTCTGTGGTTCCGGTCTGAACTGTGTGAACCAGGCGGCTCAGATGATCATGGCAGGGGATGCGGATATCGTTGTGGCAGGCGGTATGGAGAATATGTCCATGGCTCCCTACGCGATTCCCCAGGCACGTTACGGTTACAGAATGAATAATGGCACGCTGGTGGACACCATGATCAAGGATGCCCTCTGGGATGCGTTCAATGATTACCACATGATTACCACCGCTGACAATATCTGCCGCGAGTGGGGACTTACCCGTGAGGAACTGGATGAGTTCGCATTAAAGAGCCAGCAGAAGGCGGAAGCGGCGCAGAAGTCCGGCGCATTTGACGCGGAGATTGTACCTGTCATGGTAAAGAAAAAGAAAGAGACCATTGAATTTAAGGTAGACGAGGGTCCCCGTCCCGGCTCCACCATAGAAGGATTACAGAAGCTTCGTCCCATCAATCCCGACGGCTTCGTAACCGCGGGCAATGCTTCCGGCATCAATGACGGCGCGGCGGCAATCGTTGTGATGAGCGAGGAGAAGGCGAAGGAGCTTGGTGTGAAGCCTATGGCTACTTTCGTTGCAGGCGCACTGGCAGGTGTCCGTCCTGAGGTGATGGGAATCGGCCCCGTGGCAGCTACGAAGAAAGTGCTGGCTAAGACCGGTATGAAGATAGAAGACTTTGATATCATCGAGGCCAACGAGGCATTTGCCGCACAGTCCGTAGCGGTGGGCAGGGATCTTGGAATCGATGTGGATAAGCAGCTGAATCCCAACGGCGGTGCTATTGCCCTGGGTCATCCCGTGGGCGCTTCCGGATGCCGTATCCTGGTGACCCTGCTTCACGAGATGCAGGCGAAGGGCGCGAAAACCGGCCTGGCTACCCTGTGTATCGGCGGCGGCATGGGCTGCTCCACTATTGTGAAGATCGAAGATTAGAAAGCCACAGGAAGTTAGAAAGCCCGCAAAGAGGTGAAGGAATGGGTCTTTATGCTAATCAGGCACTGATACAACTGATCTGTAAAGCTGGTGATAAGCTGACAGAAAAGAAAGACAGAAAGCGGGAGGCAAAAAAAGAGAACAGGAAAAAGCCTTCAAAATAAGACAGGAAGGAAAGTCGCTTGTGCGGCAGAATGAGAGGAAAAATGGAATTTATATTATATGAGCAGAAGGGTAATATCGCCATCATCATTATCAACAGGGAAAAAGCGTTGAACGCCCTGAATTCCCAGGTGCTGGACGAACTGAATGCTGCCTTGGACGCTGTGGATTTAAATGAGATCCGCTGTCTGATCCTCACCGGGGCAGGACAGAAATCCTTTGTGGCAGGCGCGGATATCGGGGAGATGAGCACGCTGACCAAGGCGGAGGGAGAGGCCTTCGGCAAGAAAGGAAACGACGTGTTCCGTAAACTGGAGACATTCCCCATCCCCGTGATCGCTGCGGTAAACGGCTTTGCGCTGGGCGGCGGATGTGAGATCTCCATGAGCTGCGACATCCGTCTCTGCTCCGACAATGCCGTGTTCGGTCAGCCGGAGGTAGGACTGGGCATCACGCCCGGCTTTGGGGGAACCCAGAGGCTGGCCCGTCTGGTAGGCGCCGGCATGGCAAAGCAGATGATCTATACCGCGCGCAATATCAAGGCGGCGGAGGCATACCGGATCGGCCTGGTCAACGAAGTGTACTCCGCGGAAGTTGACGGTGAGGGCAACGTGGTGAAGTCCGCCCAGGAGGTTCTGATGGCAGCAGCGGAAAAGATGGCATCCGGCATTGCGAAGAATGCCCCTATCGCTGTCCGCAACTGTAAGAAAGCAATCAACGAAGGCCTTGACGTAGACATGGACGAGGCCATTGTGATCGAGGAGAAGCTTTTCGGTGACTGCTTTGAGACGGTGGATCAGAAGTACGGCATGGCTTTCTTCCTTGACAAGAACAAGGAGAAAGTAAAAGAGCCTTTTAAGAACTGTTAGAACGATATATTTATATTGAAGAGGAGGAAATATCATGAAGGTAGGTATTATCGGTGCGGGCACCATGGGTGCAGGAATTGCACAGGCATTTGCCATGACAGACGGATATGAGGTCTGTCTCTGCGATATCAAGCAGGAATTTGCGGACGGAGGGAAGGCTAAGATCTTAAAGAACTTAAATTTCCTGGTAGGCAAGGAGAAGATCACACAGGAGAAGGCTGACGCTGTTGCGGCAAAGATCGTGACAGGACTGAAAGACATTTGTACGGACTGTGATCTGGTGATCGAGGTGTGCCCTGAGAATATGGCGATCAAGAAGCAGACCTTTGCGGAATTACAGCAGATCGTGAAGAAGGACTGTATCTTTGCTTCCAATACCTCTTCCCTTTCCATCACAGAGATGGGCAACGGCCTGGATCGTCCGCTGATCGGGATGCATTTCTTCAATCCGGCTGACCGGATGAAGCTGGTGGAGGTGATCGCAGGAGCCAACACTCCCGCGGATCTGGTGGAGAAGATCAAGGGTATCGCAACGGAGATCGGCAAGACACCTGTGGAGGTAAATGAGGCAGCGGGCTTCGTGGTAAACAGGATCCTGATCCCCATGATCAACGAAGCCATCAATGTATATGCAGCAGGCGTTGCCTCCGTGGCGGATATCGATGTGGCAATGCAGCTGGGCGCAAATCATCCCATGGGTCCCCTGGCTCTGGGCGATTACATCGGTCTGGACATTGTGCTGGCTATCATGGAAGTCATCTATGCCGAGACAGGCGATTCCAAGTACGCTCCCGCACCTCTCTTAAGGAAGATGGTCCGTGCAGGCAAGCTGGGCAAGAAGACGGGAGAAGGATTCTATAATTATAACAAATAAATAATGAAAATGATGCAATTCGGAAAAGGGAAGCTTACGCAGATTATGTGAACTGTCCAGGGTCTGCTCCCATGGCGGATCAGGTATGGGCAGGGTGACATTTTCGGGTAAGACATTACAATAACAGAAAATTTAAGGCGACAGCTTTGGCGGAAATGCTATGCGGCAGCGTGCAGCAGCATTGTTCCGCAAAGGGGGCAGGATCCTTAAATTTTCTGCCGTTCCGGATTACAGGAAAAATGGAGGATGAACTATCATGGATTTTACGTTATCCAAAAAGCATGAGATGGCGAGACAGCTGTTCAGGGATTTTGCCGAAAACGAGGTGAAGCCCCTGGCACAGGAAGTGGATGAGGAAGAGCGTTTCCCCAGGGAGACCGTTGACAAGATGGCAAAGTACGGTTTCCTGGGCATTCCCGTGCCCAAGGAGTATGGGGGACAGGGCTGTGACATCCTGACTTATGTGATGTGTGTGGAGGAGCTTTCCAAGGTATGCGGCACCACAGGCGTTATCGTTTCCGCCCACACCTCCCTGTGCGTGGATCCCATTCTGACCTACGGCACTGAGGAGCAGAAGCAGAAATACGTTCCCGACCTGGCAAGCGGCAGGAAGATCGGCGCTTTCGGCCTCACCGAGCCCGGCGCAGGCACGGACGCCCAGGGGCAGCAGACCAAGGCTGTCCTGGACGGCGACGAGTGGGTGCTCAACGGTTCCAAATGCTTTATCACCAACGGCAAAGAGGCTGACGTATATATTGTGATCGCCGTTACCGGCGTGATTGAGAAGAAGGGCAGAAAGATGAAGGAGATCTCCTCCTTTATCGTGGAAAAGGGTACGCCTGGCTTTACCTTCGGTACCAAGGAGAAGAAGATGGGTATCCGCGGTTCTTCCACCTAT
The DNA here is from genome assembly GCA_947385725.1 of uncultured Lachnospiraceae bacterium. Taxonomy (GTDB): domain Bacteria; phylum Bacillota; class Clostridia; order Lachnospirales; family Lachnospiraceae; genus Acetatifactor. The sequence continues at coordinate 7,649 of CANDMD010000149.1, forward strand.
GAGCTGATCTTTACCGACTGCCGTATCCCCAAGGAGAACATCCTGGGCAAACAGGGACAGGGCTTCAAGATCGCCATGCACACCCTGGACGGCGGACGTATCGGTATCGCCGCACAGGCACTGGGCATCGCGGAGGGCGCACTGGAGAGAACCATTGCCTACACCAAGGAGAGAAAGCAGTTCGGCAAGTCCATCAGCGGTTTCCAGAACACCCAGTTCCAGCTGGCGGATATGGCTACCAAGGTAGAGGCTGCGAAGATGCTTGTATACAAGGCTGCCCTGAAGAAAGACGAATACAGGATCAATTCGAAGATTTCTTATTCCGAGGAGGCTGCCATGGCGAAGCTGTATGCGGCGGAGGTTGCCATGGAAGTGACCACCAAGGCTGTCCAGCTGCACGGCGGTTACGGATATATCAGGGAATACGATGTGGAGCGCATGATGCGTGACGCGAAGATCACCGAGATCTACGAGGGAACCAGCGAGGTTCAGAGAATGGTCATCTCCGCGGCTTTGTTGAAATAAAAAAATTATGATTTGATGAAGGAGAAGATACAATGAAGATTGTTGTTTGTATTAAGCAGGTGCCCGATACAAAGGGCGGCGTGAAATTTAATCCGGACGGAACCCTTGACAGAGGCGCAATGCTTGCTATCATGAATCCTGATGACAAAGCCGGTCTGGAAGCTGCGCTGAGACTGAAAGAGCAGTTTGGCGCAGAGGTTACCGTTCTCACCATGGGACTTCCCAAGGCGGCGGATGTACTGCGGGAGGCAATGGCAATGGGCGCAGACAATGGTATCCTGGTAACTGACAGGGTGCTGGGCGGCGCAGACACATGGGCTACCTCCACCACCATCGCAGGCGCACTGAGAAATATTGACTACGACCTGATCATCACCGGCCGTCAGGCCATCGACGGAGATACCGCACAGGTTGGTCCCCAGATTGCGGAGCACCTGGGTATTCCCGTGATTTCCTATGCACAGGAGATTAAGGTGGAGGGAGACAAGGTAATCGTACAGAGACAGTATGATGACAGATATCATATTCTGGAGGCGAAGATGCCCTGTCTGATCACTGCCCTTGCCGAACTGAACGAGCCCCGTTACATGACTCCCGGAGGAATCTTTGACGCATGTGACGCCGAGATCACACAGTGGGGCAGGGCAGACCTGAAGGATGTGGACGACAGCGACCTGGGACTGGCAGGATCCCCCACCAAGATTGCAAAGGCATCCGACAAGGTCCGCAAGGGCGCAGGCGAAAAGGTGGTTCCCGATTCTCCCGAGGATGCGGTTGCATACATTGTGGGTAAATTCAAGGAGAAGCACATTATCTGATGCATTGGATGACGTGCGGTTCTCAAATGACAGTAACCAAATGGTAAAACGATTGGAGGTTTAATCATGAACAAGGATATCGTTCTTGAAGAATATAAAGGTGTATATGTGTTTGCCCAGCAGGTGGACAATGAGATCAGCGGCATTGCCTTTGAACTGTTGGGAAAAGGGAAGGAGCTTGCCGCAAAGCTGGGCACAGAGGTCGTGGCGGTACTGATCGGATATCAGGTAAAGGGTCTTGCCGACAGGCTGGCTGAGTACGGCGCCGACAAGGTGATCGTAGTGGATGATCCGGAACTGGAGGTCTACAGGACAGAGCCCTACGCCCATGCGCTGTCTTCCGTGATCAACCAGTATAAGCCGGAGATTGTGCTGGTAGGTGCTACCGCAATCGGAAGGGATCTGGGTCCTACCGTCTCCGCACGGGTTGCCACCGGACTGACCGCAGACTGTACCGTGCTGGAGATCGGTGATTTTCCCCTGGAGCCCAGGCCCGGTATCGAGCAGAAGCATAACC
>CANDMD010000150.1 GCA_947385725.1 uncultured Lachnospiraceae bacterium
CATTTCAAGGTCTACACTCTTCCGAACCTGCCTGCCCTCGGATGTCAGTACATCAGATAAGTTTACTAACATAGCGGCTCCTATGCATAATAATCGTATGTGCTCTCTTCACACACTGATTTATTATACATATAGGAAGCGGGTTTGTCAACAAAAAGTTGTAAATCATTGGTATCAAATCATTGGTATTCTTTCGTAACTGTTCAGCATTCTTTCTTCTGGTATTCCTCCAGCCGCCGGTTCATTTCAGCAGCCTCCCATTTTCCCTTTTTCCAGGAGATGGCCGTTACGCCCCCAAAGATAACGGCAATGGCAAGTATCATGGACACCACACTGCCAAACCGGGAAGGATTATACCATTCAAACCATGCGCCGCTGCCAAGGACTACCACATTGATCAGGATATAATGGATCAGTGTCCTGACGATGGCCTCCACCCTGCCCATCCCCCTTTCCCATGGGAAGACAATCTGCGACATCAGCGTACAAAGCCCGGATATCACCGCCATCTGCCAAAGGAGCGCTGATTCCACCAGTTCCACAGGGTTGATGACAGTAGTGAATAATGCCGTTGCGAACACCACGCCGGTCATCACCATGGTATATGTTTGAAATAAATGTTTCAGTCTTCTCATGTATTCATCCACACCTTTCCACCCAGTGTACTGTGACATTGATATTCCACGGAGCTTTGCCGGATATCAATGTTACGGCACACTAGAGTCCAAGTTTTGCCTTCATGTCGGGCACATATTGTCTGGAAACGATAAGCTTTTCCCCGTTTTTCATCAGGAGTTCAAACCGTCCGTTAAAGACGGGGCTGAAACTCTTAACTTTGGAGAGATTTACAATGGTGGATTTTGCCGCCCTGAAAAAATCCGTCTCTGCAAACCGCTGCTCCAGTTCATACAGCTTCAGCCGGCATTCATATACATCCTTTTCCAGATAGGCGAATACTTTATTGTCCACCGCCTCAAAATAGTAAATCTCTTTCGGGGAAATCTGCAGAAATCTCCCTTCCCGGAGAACCGTCAGCTTTTCCTGCCCCGCTTTCAGGGCATAGATCATTTTCAGCAACCTGTCGTCCAGATGGCGGCACCGGACAATGATCTCATCCTCTTCGCCCTCCGGACGATCCTGTATCGTTATCTTCATTCTATCTGTCCTATCTCTTTTTGTCCACAGCGAACCTCAATCCGTCCTGTCCTTCAATCTGCGCCGCTTATTCAAAATGATTGCGATACCCATGGCTATGACGCCATATAAAACCAAAACGGAAAGCTGCTCGCCCGGTGACAGAATCCTCTCCCCTGCTGTCAGCGTGATTCCCATGCGCTCCTGGAAGATCTCCACCGCCTCAGGGGGCATACCCTGAAAAGTGGTTTCCGTTATCTTCTCCAGGCAGACCCTGCGCATCAGGGAGATCCCCTGAAGCACAGGCAGGCATTTTAGCACTGTCTGCAGCCGCTCCGAAAAAGCGGACATGGGAAGATAGATCCCCCCCGCAAATCCCACCAATGTACCCACGATGGTCAACATCCCGCCCCAGGCGCTGTAGCTGTGGATGAATGTGGCAAGCAGATATCCCAGGGCAGCATATATAAATGTGTTTAAGAGGATCATGCCGCACATAGCTGCCAGCACCGGCACAGGAAGCAGCCCCAATCCCCTGGCCGCCATATACAGCTGGCCTGCTGCCAGGGTCAGGATACTCAGCGCCGCCCCCGTAAACCATGCCGCAAGCACATAACCCAGCACCAGCTTTCCCCGCTTCACCGGAGCCACATAAAAGCTGGCGAGACGGCTCTGTTCCTCGTCCTGCACCATGATGCCGATGACAGTCAGCGTGATGGTGACGGAATTGACGATCAGGATTCCCGCCAGCGTCCACAGCTGGATCAGATGCTTCGCATTGGCCTCATCCCTGGCCGCATCCCGCTCCCCGCCGTACCGTTCCAGCAGCAGCACCAGATCCCCGCTGTTCATGCTGCCCAGAAAAATGACCATCAGCCCCAGGACAATCAGCATGGACATTATGGAAAAGAATACTGCCCTCCTGTCCCGAAGATACACCAGACTATTCCTCTTTGTCAAATAAATTATTTCTCTCACGATTACATTTCCTCCAGATTCTTTCCCGTGATATTCAGAAAAACGTCATCCATGGAACCCTGAACCAGTTCGAACCCATCCAGCAGCTCCTCTGTTTCCTTTAAGACCGGAAGCGCCATCATACTATCCTTTAGAAAGATTTCAAATATCCGCTCCTCCCTGCCCTGTCCGGAAAGATTGTACTGCTTTTCCTCCAGCCTCTCCTCCAGCGCCGCAGCCATCCCCGGCTTTGCCATCAGCCGCAGCCTGTCCCTGGAGTACCTCTCCTTCAGCGAAAAGGGGGCTCCGTACTCACTGATCTTCCCGCTGTCCATAACCGCGATATGGCTGCACTTGGCCGCTTCTTCCATATAATGTGTGGTGAGAAAGATCGTCATACCATCCTGCCGCATCTTTTCCAGGCTCTCCCACACTGTCTTTCTGGTAGCCGGATCCAGCCCTGTGGTGGGCTCATCCAGAAACAAGATCTCCGGAGTGTGGAGCAGGGCTCTCGCAATCTCACATTTCCGTTTCTGACCGCCGGAAAGCATGCCGAAATGCCTGTCCAGGGTTTCCTCCAGGCGCAGGCGTTCACAGACCTGCTCCATGCTTTCCTTTAATTTCCTGATATCCCTCTCATACAGACTGCCCCGGACCAGCAGATTTTCCCGCACTGTCAGTCTGTCATCCAGACAGTTGTTCTGGTACACCACGCCTATTTTGTTCCGGATTGCCTCGTCTTCCCTGCCAAGCACACTGCCGCCGATCCTGATCTCTCCCGCGGTAGGCCGGAACAGCGTACACAGCATATTGATGGTGGTGGACTTTCCCGCGCCGTTCACCCCCAGGAATCCAAACAGTTCTCCCCGTTCCACCGAAAAGCTGATGTCGTCCACCGCCTTTACCTTCCCGAAGTATTTCTTTAATCCGTTTACATGAATGATCTGTTCCATTTGCTCCTCCCTGGCTTATATTTACTTTTCTGTATCATAGCCAAAAAAACAGCCTACCGCAACAAAATTGCGGTAAGCTGCATTTTATGCCAAGTAACCTGCATGGTACGGCTCCCTAATATCTTTTATATATATGTCCCCACGATTCCCGGCATCTGTAACATAGACAATTAGTTTCCCATTGTCCACTGAATAAATGATCCGGCAATCCCCAATACGAAGCCTTAACAATTCATCATGTCCCTATAATTTATGGGTAATTTATCAATACGGCCTTTTCAAGCCGCTTATACCATTTCAGCCCCCCAAAAACTGACAGTCCCTGCTTGCATCACATACCGCAACAGATCAGGAAAATGTAACCTGACTACATAACGCCAGTCATATACGTTTAACCAGTGCAGTATGGTAAATTCTGGCGTTACGTAGTATACACAATTGGCACGGTATTTATGAAAGTTCCATATTGATGGACTTATCGGTGAATCCATAATTGGAATAGAATTGATAGGCAGCTTTATTCCTGGCATTTACCTGCAATTCGATCCCGTCATATCCCCTCCGATCCCGTAATTCTCCCAGGAAACCAAAAAATGCGTGTCCGATTCCCTTTCCGCGGTATTTTTCTTCTACGGCCATGGAATCCACAAAAATAATATTCCTTGTCACCTGATTCGGACTTTCTATGTGACGGTATTGGACGAACAAAATTCCTGCTACATCCCCGTCATATTCCGCAACATAAAAAGTTTCATCCTTTACTGCCTGCTCATATAGTTCCAATGGCAGTACTGTTTCGCTATCCTTATAAATGTCCGGCCTCCAGTCGATATGCATCTGCTGAACCTGCTTCATAATTGTCTCTACGATTTTATATTCATCCGGTCTGGCATTTCTGATATAAATCTCCATTGTTTCCTGCAACCTCCTTATCCTTGAAGCGCCGCCTCATATCTGCAGTACAGTCTCCTTCATGCCCTTCACATACCTGTAGACTTCTCCCGGCGCATCGTTTCCGTACTGCGCCACAAGCTTCACAATGGCGCTTCCCACAATGACGCCGTCCGACACTGCCGCCATCTTCCCCGCCTGCTCCGGCGTGCTGATGCCAAAGCCCACGGCGCAGGGGACATCCGTCACCTTCCTGATACATTCCACAATTGCCCCCACGTCTGTCCTGATCTCGCTCCTGACGCCTGTGACACCCATGGAAGATACTACATAAATGAATCCCTTCGCCTCAGAGGCAATTTCCTGGATGCGGCTTTCCGATGTAGGCGCGATCATGGAAATCAGCGCCACGTCATGGGCGCTGGCGGGCTCCTCCATCTCCCGCTTCTCCTCAAAGGGCAGATCGGGAATAATGATGGCGTCCACTCCCAGTTCCCCGCATCTGGCAAAGAATTTATCATAACCATAGTGGAACACCGGGTTCGCATAGGTCATGAAAGCCAAGGGAACCCGGGACTTTTCCCGGATACGGCGGACAATGTCGAATGCACCGTCCGTAGTCATTCCGCCCTTCAACGCGCGGATATTGGCATCCTGGATCACCGGCCCCTCCGCCGTGGGGTCAGAGAACGGAATGCCGATTTCAACCAGGTCGACTCCCGCCCGTTCCATTTCCAGGATACAATTTACCGTATTATCCGCGGTTGGATCCCCCGCCGTGATGAAGCCGATGAACGCTTTTCCGTTTGGTGTGTCGAAGACCTTTTGCAGCTTATGGTTTATCCTGCGCCTGTTGTCAGTTTTCTGCGCACCTGCTGTTTCCGTTTCGCTTCCCGCACTTACATTCCTGTCTGTTGTCTGTCCCAATGTCCTATTACTCATGGATCTCTACCCCCCTGTATCTTGCAATGGCCGCAACATCCTTATCTCCCCGCCCCGACAGGCAGATGATAATGCTTTGTTCCGAGCTGTAATTTTTCGCGATCTTCCGCACATATGCAACCGCATGGGCACTCTCAATGGCACAGATGATACCTTCCGTCCTGGCGATATACTCAAAGGCGTCCACCGCCTCGTCATCGGTGACAGGCACATACTTTGCCCTGCCGATATCATGCAGATAAGCATGCTCCGGCCCGATGCCGGGATAATCCAGACCTGCGGAAATGGAATATACCGGGGCAATCTGCCCGTATTCATCCTGGCAGAAATAAGATTTCATGCCGTGGAAAATTCCCGGGCTTCCAGTGGCAATGGTAGCCGCCGTCAACGCGGTATCCACGCCCTTTCCCGCCGCCTCACAGCCGATCAGTTCCACTTCCTTATCTTCTATGAAATTGTAAAACGCTCCCATGGAGTTGCTTCCTCCCCCAACACAGGCCACTACCGCGGCGGGAAGCTTTCCCTCCTTCTCCAGGATCTGGGTCTTCGCCTCCCGGCTGATGACACTCTGGAAATCCCGCACAATCATGGGAAAGGGATGGGGACCCATGACGGATCCAAGCACATACAACGTGTCATGCACCCTGCCCGTCCATTCCCTCATGCATTCGTTGACTGCATCCTTCAAGGTCTGGGTACCGGTGGTGACCGGGTGCACCTTCGCGCCCAGCAGTTCCATCCGATACACATTCAGCGCCTGACGCTCCGTGTCTTCTTTCCCCATAAAGATCTCACACTCCATGCCCAGCAGTGCCGCCGCCGTGGCTGTGGCAACGCCGTGCTGTCCCGCTCCCGTCTCTGCGATAATACGGGTCTTTCCCATCTTCCTCGCCAGCAGCGCCTGCCCAAGCACATTATTGATCTTATGGGATCCGGTGTGGTTTAAGTCCTCACGTTTCAAGTAAATCTTAGCACCTCCCAGATCCCTGGTCATCTTCTCCGCATAATACAGCAGGGACGGTCTCCCTGCGTATTCGTTCAGAAGCGTATTCAATTCTGCCTGAAACTGAGGATCCTGCTTATAATGCTCATAACACTCTTCCAGGCGGATCAGTTCGTTCATCAGTGTCTCGGAAATATACTGTCCTCCGTGTATTCCGTAACGTCCTTTACTCATGTTGCCGCACTCCTTTTCTATCCTTCCTAAGATTCATAATGTTGTTCCGTTCAGTCAATTTTGTTCCTGTTGCCGAACCACAGTTACCGCCTGCTGCATTTTGTCCCTGTCCTTAAAGCCCTCTGTCTCCACCCCGGAACTTAAGTCCACAGCGTAAGGCATGACTGTCTCCACCGCCTGTTTTAGATTCTCCGGCTTTAACCCGCCTGCCAGGAAAAACTCCCTTGGAATGTCTGCCAGCAGTCCCCAATCAAAAGCGACACCGCTTCCCATGCCACTGTCGAATAACAGGTAATCCGCCGCAGAGTCCAGCCACGCCTCCACATCAAGGCGGTTCCTGACCTTGACGGCTTTTATGACCGGATTTCCGGTCACTTCCTGCAAATACCGGATGTCCTCCTCCGTCTCCTCCCCGTGAAGCTGCGCCATATCGATCACACCCGCCCGGAGCAGGGAAACGACTTCCTCCGGCGGAGCATCCACAAACACGCCCACAGCCTGGATCCCCGGCCTCAGTGTTCTGCGCAGCATTGCCGCCCGCTCATGGCTGACATATCTGCGGCTGTGCTCCCAGAACACAAAGCCGATATAATCCGGTATGACCTGGTTCGCATAATGGATATCCTCCTCACGGGAAAGACCACATATTTTTATCTTGACTGCCATACAATCCTCCCTGTCAGTTTCCGTTCTACGAAGTTTCCCTCAACTCCTCTGTTTCCCGGGATTCCCTCAACTCTCCGTTTCACGAGATCCCCTCAACTCCTCCGTTTCCCGGAATCCCCCTCAACTCTCCGTTTTACAGGATTCCCCCTCAACTCTCCGTTTTACAGGATTCCCCCTCAGTTCTCTCAGCACCCCTGCTTTATCAGGGCTTCTCATAAAGGTTTCCCCGATCAGCACTGCATCGGTTCCATTTTCTTCCAGCCTGGCAATGTCCGCCCGGGTCTTCATGCCGCTCTCCGACACGAATAGAATTTCCCTTGGCACCAGCTCCCGAAGCCGGACGGAATTGTTGATATCCACGGTGAAATCCTTCAGGTTACGGTTATTGACCCCAATGATTTTCGCTCCTGCCCGCAGCGCCATCCCGATCTCCCTCTCGTCATGCGCCTCCACCAGCGCTGATAAACCCAGTTCCCCCGCAAGCTGCACATACTCTGAAAGCTGCGCGGGAGAAAGGATGGCGCAGATCAGAAGCACTGCGTCGGCGCCCATCGCCCTGGCCTCGTAAAGCATATATTCGTCCACCGTAAAATCCTTGCGCAGAAGCGGAATGGAAACCTCCCGGCGGATGGCGGTGAGATACGCGTTGCTTCCCTGGAAGTAGAAGGGCTCTGTCAGTATGGACATGGCGTCCGCGCCTGCCCTTTCATATTCCCTGCCAATCTCCACATAAGGGAAATGCTCCGCAATCACTCCCTTGGAAGGAGATGCTTTCTTTACTTCGCAGATAAAGCTCATGCCCTTCTTTTTCAATGCCTTTGCAAAGGGGAATCCTGTGCTGTGATTCCGTTCTGCCGCCTGTGCCTTCAACTCCGCCAGAGGCATCCTTCTCTTTTCCGCCTCAATCCGCTCTCTTGTCTTTGCCGCAATTTCCTCTAATATCATAGCGATACCTCCCTGCCTGCATGGCATGCGCCAATCCAGGATTTGACTTTAGGAATCCTTTTTCAGCTTCCTTAACTGTTGGACGCCTTTACAAATTCCTCCAGCTTCCGCAGCGCTTTCCCGCTGTCTATGGTTTCCTCCGCCAGCTTTACTGCCGCTTTCATGCCGTTTGCCTTCCCTGCGACGAACAGGGCTGCGGCCACATTGATCACTGCCGCGTCGCGCTTTGCGCCCCGTTCTTCTCCCGCCAAAATCGCCCTGGTGATCTCCGCGTTTTCCCGGGGCGTACCGCCCAGAAGATCGCCCTTCTTTCCCCGCCGCAGCCCCGCCTCCTCGGGAGTAATGGTGTATTTCCTGTATTCCCCGTTATGGAAGGCAATGACCTTTGTAGGGCCGCAGATGGAGATTTCATCCAGCTTCTCCTCCCCGTAGACCACCATGCCCTTTCTGACCCCAAGGTTGGTAAGGACACGCGCCATGGGCTCCAGCAGCTTCTCGTCATAGACGCCCATAACCTGCATGGTTGCCCTGGCAGGATTGGTCAGGGGACCCAGGATATTGAACACCGTGCGGATGCCAAGTTCTTTGCGGATGGGTCCCACATACTTCATGGCCGTGTGGTATTTCTGTGCAAAAAGGAAACAGATCCCCGTCTCTTTCAGCAGCCTGGCCGCTTTCTCCGGCTCCAGGTCAATATTTACCCCCAATGCTTCCAGACAGTCCGCCGCCCCCGACCTGGAACTGGCGGCCCGGTTACCGTGCTTTGCCACGGGAACGCCCGCCGCGGATACGATCAAAGCCGCGGTGGTAGAAATATTAAAAGAATTGGAGCCGTCCCCGCCGGTGCCTACGATCTCCAGCACATCCATGTTATGTTCCACGGGCAGCGCGTGATTACGCATCTCCTCCGCGGAACCGGTAATCTCCTCGATGGTCTCTCCCTTCATGGAAAGTTCCGTCAGATACGCGCTTTTCTGGATATCCGTGGCCTCGCCGCTCATGATCTCATTCATGACGGCTTTTGCCATTTCGTAGCTGATGTCCTCTTTTCTTGATAACTTAATGATCGCCTCTCCTATCATCTCTCTGTTCTCCTTCCTGTTCACTTCCCTGATATCGTTCCTGTTTGCTTCCCTGTTCTCACTCCCGTTTGCTTCCCTGTTCTCACTCCCGTTTGCTTCCCTGTTCTCACTCCTGTTTGCTTCCCTGTTCTCACTCCTGTTTGCTTCCCTGTTCTCACTCCTGTTTGCTTCCCTGTTCTCACTCTTGTTCTCTTTTGACTGGCCAGATCCTGTCTTTTTCGCCCCGGTGCTTCCCAGAAAATTCTCGATGATCCTCCTGCCCTCCGGCGTCAGCACAGATTCCGGGTGGAACTGTACGCCGTATACGGGATATTCCCGATGTTCCACCGCCATGACTTCACCGTCAGGCGTCGCAGCAGTCACCACAAGTTCCTCCGGCATGGTATCAGGATCCGCCGCCAGGGAATGGTATCTGGCCACCACCATCTCCCTGCCCATCCCCCGAAACAGAACACTTTCCGTATCCATCGCTGCCGTAGACTGCTTGCCGTGCATCAGTTCCCTGGCATAAGTCACCGTGGCGCCGAACACTTCGCAGATAGCCTGATGCCCCAGGCAGATACCCAGAATAGGGATCTTTCCCTTGAAAGTCCGGATGACCTCCTTACAGATCCCTGCCTCCGCCGGTCTGCCCGGCCCCGGTGATAAAATGATATGGGACGGAGCCAGCGCGCCGATCTCCTCCACCGTCATCTCATCATTCCGGATCACCCAGATCGGAAGAGCGTCGTGTAGGGAAAGAGTGTTCTGTTGGGTGTA
>CANDMD010000151.1 GCA_947385725.1 uncultured Lachnospiraceae bacterium
ATGGCGCGAACAGCGAGTGCTGATTACTCAGGAATTAATGCAATGATGTACTAGTGCATCGAATAATAAGTAACCAGCCATTGCGATACAGCCGATCAGGTTTCTCCTCAAATTCACCCAGAGATGAAACGGGTGTGAATACGGGATATTCGGGTGTGGTCTATTTCCTCATAAATCACGTAAATGCCTGTAGCCAGTGTTCAAAGCTGTAATGATCCAGAACGGTATCCGGATAAGGCCGGAAGGGAGTATGAAGGAAACGCTGAATCTCATCCGGGGCAGGAAAACTGTTTTCCGGCAGGATAAAAATATTATCCGGGTCGTAGAAATCGTAGGTGAGAACATGTCTGTTATTGGTGATCAGTTTTTTGGAAAGATAGACAGCTTCCATAACCCGCATGGTCAATGCGCTCTGTCCTTCCTGTGTGATGTCGAGAAGCACATTGCAGGATCGTAACTGGACCAGATACTCGTTATAAGAAAGCCTTGCGCTGGTAAGGATCTCACGATATTGTTCCTGATAGGAGGGAACCTTTGCTGACGTGACAACGCGGATGTCACAAAGAAGACCGCTTTCTTCCAAAACATGCTTCAGGGAAGCGATATAAGGAACGCGCCCCTTATCGGTTCCCAGGAAAAAGAGCCTGTGCTGCAGGGCGGGACAGTTTTCGGAAGTACTAATATTAGAAGTATCAATATCGGAAGCAGTAATATCAGGAGTATAATAATCCCGGGGATAGAAAATGTGGTTATATTTCAGGCCGTATTTCGCACAGTCTTCCGGATCGGTGGAAAAGACGGCTGCGGCATCCGAAAAGCGCAGATGGCCTTTGTTATAAGGGTTGACTTTGTTCCAGAAGAAGAGGTACACTTGGCAGTCAGGATTGATACGGCGGATATAACGTTCCATGCCGCGCTGGTAGCCATAGTCGAAAATAACTACCCGTCTGGCTGTCCTGGCGGGAATTTTCCAGGATCCCCAGAACAGATGGGTGCCCGGGAGATGCAGCAGATGCAGGACTTTATAAGCAAGATAGCGGATGCCGGGCTGGGGTACGCCGAAAGGGGCAAATACGATGCCATGGTAGTGTGGGAAGAAATACGCCTCCGGTTTTTCAAATATCAGTATGGTATCCGGTGTGAGGTTGGTATCTGGTGTCTGCATGATTCGTTCTCCGTTTCCCTTAATGTTCATCCTATAGGAAATTCCGTCACAGTCAGGGAAGAATGCTGCGCCCTGGCTGGGGAGGAATGCGAAGCATTCTTTTAAGCGCCATTTATGGCGCTTTGTTAGGCCACCCGTGTGTCGGACTGCTCCTGTCTGGTGGAACGCAAATGAGCCAGCAGATCAGTGTACTGCTGTATGCCGCATACGGCAATGGGCAGTATCAGGGGCAGGAAGCAGAAGAGATAGCGCGCTCTTGCCTCAAAGAGCATCTGGTAGAAAAATATTCCCAGGAAACAGACAATCAGTATCCCATACCGATCCCTTGTGCCATCTCTGCACAGGCAGATTCCCGGAATCCCCAGCAGGCTGAAAATCCAGACCAGCTGGCAGAGGGTGTGGTAGCCTCCCACGTCGTAGTTCATCTCATTGCTCCAGAAAATGCTCCTCAGCCGCTGCGTCAGGGCCGTATTGCTGGCCATGCTGTCAGGATAGCGGTCATAAATATAGATTTCCATATTCCAGCCGAAGGTTCCATCGTTGAAGGTCATCACCAGCTTCCTCAAATAGAACAAGATACTTCCCCAGACTCCCCTGTCTTTCAGCCTGCCTGCAGCCCTGCGCAGTTCCTCCTGTATCCTGTCGCTTCGGCTGTCCTGGAACTGCCCGAACAGTGCGTCCTCGGAATAATATGCCCCGGTGGTCTCCTCATTCAGCCCCATAAGGAAATATTGCTGCCATCCGGCCTCCAGTTCTTCGTTGAAATCCAGCCCCATCTGATCTATGAGGTGATCCCTGTATGCGTCCGTCCCCCATGCAAAAGCCAGTACCATAAGGATCGTCGGCAGCAGGATTTTCCAATATTGCCTGGGATCTGTCAGAAAGCGGATCAATTCCCAGCCTGAAAGGGCAATGACGACTACGTACACACTGGGCTTGATAAATCCGCCCGTCATTCCGGCAGCGATGGACAGCAGTAAGCATATATATTTACTCCATAAATGTCCTGCATCCCTGTAGCATAGATAGAGATAGACGCACAGGACGGGGAAAACCATGGAATAGGTATCCGTGTACGCCGCAATCTTCCAGGGAGAGATTCCCCCCAGCATGAGATACAGGCCAAAGGCAGCAATCACGGGCATCGGCTTCCCGGTCAGCTTTTTCACAGTGAGACAGCTGAAAAGGCCGGCGACGGAAATGAGCGCGCAGTTTACCTGGAGCCAGAAAAATTCATATATGTAAGGATAATTTTTCCACTCCGCTGCCTTCCGGTAAAGCCTGCCCAGGATATAGGATATGGGGATGTTGTTTGGATACATGGAAAGATAAATGAAGGATCCAACGGGTTCTCCTTTGGCAACCTTGTATGCCACTCCGCTTACCATCATGTAGTCTGTGGGCAGATGAAAGGCTATTTCTTTTGCCACCTGGATGTTAATAAGGAAAAGAAGAAAAAACAGGCAGAAAAGTACGCCATTCGCAATCCGGTTTCCCCTGGCCGAAAACCGGACGTGGGAAAACTTCCGGAAAAGAAATACACAGAGAGCCATCCCCGGCAGGGCTATGACCAGCAGCACCGGATTCGGCAGCCTGGTGGAAACCTTTACGGTTTCCCAATAATCCATATTCGTTCCCACAAATGCGACACAGATCAGCACAGGAAGAAAACATACTGACAGGAGTATGGCCAGTATTACGAAAACCCTGTCTGAAAGCGTTCTGCCTGTGTTTCTATTTTCATCATTGTTATCTTTATGTGCGGCAGTTCTCATTCTGTTAATACCTCCTGCCCGTTCTTCACGGGGAATCCGTCGTACTTCCCAAAGTATCTACATGGTATCATAAATCCCGCCTTTTGAATACCATTTCCTTTGAAATCTGCTGACTTTTTTAGGGATTCATGGTAAAATATACCTTATTCAAGGCAATCAGCGGCCGAATGGCCATCCATACCATGATTGGTTTGTAATCATGGCAGAATATACCTTATTCAAGGCAATCAGCGGCCGGAAATGACAAGTAAGGAGACTGTTATGAGCGGGAATGCTTTCAGGCAGTTTCCAGTGATGGGAGTATGACAAGATGGATAAAGATAAAAAAGATAAAAAGGCAGTACTGGTGAGTATTATTGTTCCTGTGTATAAGGTGGAAAAATATCTGGATGACTGTATGCAGAGTATTTTAAAGCAGGACTATCCGGCATTGGAGATTCTGCTGATTGATGACGGTTCCCCCGATAACTGTCCCGCGCTCTGTGAAGGATATGCTGCCGCCCATGGGAATGTAAGCGTGATCCATCAGGAAAACAAGGGGCTGGGGCTGTCCCGTAATACCGGAATGGATGCCGCCCATGGCAAGTATCTCTTTTTTATAGATTCCGACGACTGTCTGGACGGCGCGGCTGCCATCCGGCTTCTGGTGGAGCAGGCGGAAAAGGAGCAGGCGGATATTACGGTAGGATGTTACCGCCGGTTCAACGATTCCGGATTCCGCCAGGTGAACCGCCATCATCTGCATGGCGGGGAGTATACGAGGACGGTGGACTTCCGTTTCAAGGGCTTCTATATGTATGGCCATCTGGCACATAACTGGGGACAGCTGTACAGAAAAGAATTTCTGGATGCCCATGATCTCAGGTGCCGCGCCTATCCTTTCACCCAGGACAAGGCACATAATATGGACTGCTACGTATACAAGCCCCGGTATGCTTTCATAGAGGACGGTATTTATCTGTACCGTGTAAATGAGGAATCAGTGACTTTCCGGTATAAAGAGAATCTGATGCCCGTGTGGATAGCGATAGCGGCTGATTTTAATGAATTTCTGGAGAACCGCGGCATTGAGGGGGATTACGGGGATTGGACTGACCTGCATCTCTTCTTTGGAAGTTTTTTCCTGGTAAAACAGGAACTGCAGTTTAAAAAACACGGGATACGGGAGGGAACCCGCGTCATGCGGAAATACGGGGAGCAGCCCCTTGTCCGGAAGGCCATGGCGGAACTGGCGAAGGGAAAGTATCTGAGAGAGATCTCCGTCCTTTCATGGCGCCTTACGATCCGCGGGGCTGCCATCCTGTTCCATTTACATGGATACGGCTTGTTTACGACAGCGATTGCGCTGCTCAGGAAACTGAGGGTGGATGGAAAGATCACGGAATCCCGCAATAAAAAGGAGAAACCATGAGTGCGAAACTGAGTAAGGAACAGAGCCTTTTGTGTCTGCTTCTCTGCCAGGCACTGACAGGGAAATGTCCGCGTGAACTGCCGGAACTGGCACGGCAGTCGGACATGGAAAGGGTCATACAGACAGCGCAGCGGCACAAGGTACTTTCACTGTTGTACGACGTATTGTGTGTGGAATGGCAGGGTGAAGCGCTGGACGCCGCTCACAGGAAGCGGGTGGAGAGCGTTTCACGCACGACCGCGAAGCAAAGCTATCGTTTGCTGTTTCTGACCCGTTATCTGGCGGGGACACTGGAGGCGGCAGGGATACCTGTGCTGGTGCTGAAAGGAAGCGGGGCGGCGGAACTGTATCCGGTGCCTGAAATGAGGAAGTCGGGGGATGTGGATGTGCTGATTCCTGGGGACAGGCTGGAGGCTGCCAGGGAGCTTTTGGCAGGGAAGCAGTTTCTGGTGAAACAGAGCCAGCATGCAAACCATCATCTGGCATTTGGCTCAAAGGACGGGATCGACCTGGAACTTCACACGATGCTGGCGGAGCCTTTTCGGGACAGCAGGATCAACCGTGCCATGGACCGGCTGGTGCCGGATTATTTTGAAAAGAAGGAATACAAGGAATGCATGGGTGTGAGCCTGCCTGTTCCCGGCGAGCCGCATCAGGCATTGCAGCTTCTGCTCCACATGCTGCAGCATTTCCTGCGCGCCGGGTTTGGATTGAAGCTGTTATGCGACTGGGTAGTATTCTGGAACAGGGACGCGGTACAGGGAGTTGTTCCGGAATTCCTGGAGCTGGCGGAGCAATGCTGTGTCAGGGAATTCGCGGAGACGGTCACCATGGTCTGCAAGGAATTCCTGGGGCTCAGGCAGGATCTGCCCATGGGCGGCAGCCGTGACAGGAAACTGGCCGAGGAGTTCCTGCAGGATGTGTTTGCGGCCGAGGAGTTCGGAAAAGCGGACAAGGACCGGATGGTCATTGTACAGAAGAACAGTCTGTGGGCGTATATAAAGGAATTTCATTATCAGATGAGGATGAATCATCCCAGGACATCGCCCTATATTATCCTGTGGCCGGCGCTGTGGGTGATCACGCTGGTGGTGTTCCTGCGAAACAACCGGAAGCTGAACCGCGGCAGGGCGAGGGATATCCTGCGAAATGCGGGGGACCGCAGCAGGCTGCTGCAGCAGATCGGGCTGGATAAGGAATGATTTAAATGTATGAAAAACAGCTTGTAATTGTTAAAAAATTATTTCCATTTTTTGACAGTTTGCTTAAATTTTTTTAATAGATTGAATTAAAACGCAAAACATTTTTTGGGTTGACGTTACAGCAAAATTATATTATAGTAAAAGTAGTTAATGATGGGTGCATTATTTTTGCAAAGAAATCTGGGATGGAGGTATGGGATGAAAAACTACGAAAAGCCGGTCATACTGGCGAATGAGGAATTGGCTGAGGGTGTGTATGCGGCAAGCGGTGCGGTTGACGGCGGTGGAGATTCTTCAGGCGGCAGTGCTTCGGGCGCGGCATCAGTTTCCTCCGTGGAACTGGCTGCAGCCGGGGATCAGTGGAATAAGGTGAATACGTATAACGTTACGATTAATAATTCCGGCAACACAGAGTTGACGGACTGGTCTGCCAGCGTTTTCGTTACTTCCGGCACGGCTACTGCAGCACAGATATATAATGGATGGCAGGCAAGTGCTTCTCTGAGCGGCAGCACTATCACCATAACGCCTGGCGGAGGCGGGGCGATTGCAGCCGGAAGTTCTATAACAGTTTCGGTGGTAGTATCCTACAGCAGTGATTCCGTCACAGTGGAGTGAGGATGCTCTTAACTTGTTCTGATATGTAATACATGGCAGCCCGGTCAGACAGAAGGGAAACTTATGAAAGCGTTTATAGAGTTTGTGTCTACACTGCATCCACAGACTCTGAAAATACGTAAAGCAGTGTAGAAATGGGGGAATCAGAAATGAAAGCTTATGAAAGACCGATTGTGCTTGTAAACGAGGAACTGGCTGAAGGTGTGTATGCGGCAAGCGGTGCCGCTACAGAGGTCTCAACCGATTGCTGGACAGTCAATGTAAATAGGGATCAGGAGGATGCAGGCGGATATTCCACCTATCGTGTGGCGGCTACTCACAGCAGCAGTGTGACACACATTTCAACCAAGACGGTTGTTACCGTTGTGTTTGACGGGACGGTTACCTCCGCTGAATATGAGGGATTTGATGTTTCGGTAAGCGGCAACACTGTGACCTTGACAAGAGAGTCCCACGCAAATGCTTACTATTCAGGAGATAATTTCAACTCTCTGTTGAAGGTATGGCCGAAGGGATTATCTGTGACAAGCTCCGGTATCAGTTGTACTCATGCGGTAAATGTACAGGGCGGTTTTGACTGATCTTGTTTTGTAACCGTATTTAAATGGATCGCAGACAGCACTGCCTTTACGGGTAGTGCTGTTTTGTCTGGAAAATGTTTTGGATCGTGAGTACGAATTACAGATATGCCGACAGGAAGGATAATTGTTCTGCATGAAAGAGAAACTTGCGTTTATTGTCAGTCGGATCAAAGCGGGACGACTGCGGGAAATGTGGATGCAGACCCGGTGGATATATCAATATGTCAGGAAATACTGGGCGGTCATGATTTTTTATACTTTGCTGGGAATGGTATCAACGGTGGTGTCCCTGCTTTCCAGCCTGGTTTCCAGAGACCTGGTAGATATTATCACGGGACACCAGGCAGGAAAGGTAGTACAGACTTTCTGTGTCATGATAGGTCTGGGAATCGGAAATACCGTTCTTGCAAAAGTGTCGGATTATGCTTCCAGCTATTTGGGTATGAAGGTGGACGCGGAGATCAAATCAGATATTTTTGCAAAGATTCTGGTGACAGACTGGGAGTCCCTTACCAATTATCACACGGGGGATCTGCTGACGAGATGGGGATCGGATGCATCGAATATATCCGGTGGCGTACTCAGCTTTGTTCCTAATATGGTAATTTTTCTGTTCCGGTTTATCAGTGCCTTTGCCATGGTGATCTATTATGATCCTTCCTTTGCGATATTTGCTTTTTTAGGTATGCCGGTCAGTCTGATCCTGTCTAAGACGCTGATGAACCGTATGGTGAATAACAACAAGAAGAGTGCGGCAATGAGCGCCAGGATGTCCGGGTTCAATCAGGAGACCTTTTCCAATATTCAGACCATCAAGGCATTTGACCTGATCCGCCTTTATGTGGAGAGGCTGAAGTCATACCAGAAGGAATATATCAGTATGCGTCTGAGCTTTCAGAGAATGTCCATGGGAACTTCACTGTTGTTGTCCGCGGTGGGTATGCTGGTATCCTATGCCGCTTACGGATGGGGAATTTACCGGGTTTGGAGCGGGGCAATCAGCTATGGTACAATGACGATGTTTCTGGGATTGTCCGGAACGCTGACAGGGACATTGCACAATCTGACATCCCTGATTCCATCGGCGATCAGCCTGACCACCTCCGCCGGCCGTCTGATGGACATTGTGGAGATGCCAAGGGAGGACTACAGCCATGACGATGAGGTAAGCGCCTTTTTCGAAAGGTACAGAGACCAGGGGATCGGCCTGCGGGTATCAGAGATGGATTATGCTTACATGACCGGTACACAGGTGTTTTCCCATGCTTCCATGGAGGCTTATCCCCATGAGATTGTGGCTCTGGTGGGGCCTTCCGGCGAAGGGAAGACCACCATGATCCGCATCATTCTGTCCCTGATGCAGACCCAGGGCGGGCAGGCTGTGGTCTGCGGCGGAAAGGGCGGCAGCGGCTGGAAAGACAGTGACGGCAGGAAGGACAGCGAAGGCGGAAAGGACGGCGACGACAGGAAGGATAGTGACGGCAGGAAAGACAGCGACGGTGAAAAGGGCGGCAGTGATGGGAAGCGCGGAGATGGCTGGACGGAGGAACTGCCCCTGACACCTTCCACCAGGAAGCTGTTTTCCTACGTGCCCCAGGGTAATACCATGTTCTCCGGAACCATTGCGGAAAATATGCGCAATGTGAAACAGGATGCCACGGACGAGGAAATCATAGAGGCATTAAAGATGGCGTGCGCCTGGGATTTTGTGGAGAAACTGCCGGACGGGATCGACAGCGAGATCAAGGAGAGGGGCGGCGGCTTTTCAGAGGGACAGGCCCAGCGTCTCTCCATTGCCCGTGCGATTCTCAGAAAGTCCCCTCTGCTTCTTCTGGATGAGGCGACTTCAGCCCTTGATGTTGCCACGGAGAGAAAAGTGCTCAGGAATATCATGCAGGACGATTACCCCAGGACATGTATCGTCACCACCCACAGACCCACTGTCCTGGAAGCCTGCACAAGGGTTTATGCCATCAGGGATAAGAGGTGTGTTGTACTGAACGATGAGGAAATCAATGAAATGGTAAGAGGATTTTAACAAATGCCCGCCGACAAATTATCGGATACAGGTAAGATGTACGGCTATTGTCGGCGGGCAGGCTGTGCAGCTGCTATTCTTTGATTTCGTCAATGTCTGTGAGGTTTACACCAGATACGTTAAGTAATGCTTTAAGCATCAAATACTCTTTTTTCAGCCTTGCATATGTTTCGGCAGCATTTTCTTTTTTGGCTAAAAACATATACTCTTGAATTTTCTTGAAATCTTCAAGTGCAGTTTTTATTACTTCAATACCACTTGGCATATGATCACCTCTTTCTCTGCAAATGAGTTCCTGATATTGGTACATTTATTATATCAATTTATGTCTGAGGTGTAAAAATTTTATTCGGAATCATAATATTTGGTCGTCATCTGAAGGAATGTATTCCGCGATATCCTGGAGATTACAGTGCAAGATACGGCAAAGGTCATTGAGCGTAGTGGTATTCATCGGTTTGTTGTTTCAGCGCAACATTTCTTCTGTGGTTTATCGTACTTCTGCAACGTCCGTACAGTCTGCCGATTGCTTCATCACGATAGCCGACAAAGTAATAAAGCAACA
>CANDMD010000152.1 GCA_947385725.1 uncultured Lachnospiraceae bacterium
AGGGACGGTTGGTTTTTAACCGTCCCGTAGTCGTAGTTGGCAGTTAGTTCAGATCTGCGTTGCCCCGTCCGCATAGGACAGGACAGCATGGCGCCGCCGTCCCCTTAGCCAGAAATCCACAAAAAACAAACCGCCTGGCACTATCGGGACTGAACTGTTACCTGAACAAACTCCGGGAAAGCTTGCACAGCAGAAAATAATAGGGTACAATAAGGCCAGTGAATCACCCGGAAGGGAGCCACACAATATATGCATCTGGAAACGGAGAAGTCATGAAACAGATAAACGAAGACATCAAACAGGGAAATTTCAGACAGGTCTACCTCCTGTACGGGGAAGAGCGCTATCTGCGCAGGCAGTACAGGGACAGGCTGCGCAAGGCGCTGTGCGGGGAGGACGATACGATGAACACCCACTACTATGAGGGGAAAAACCTCCCTGTGGGGGAAATCATAGACCTGGCCGAAACCCTGCCCTTCCTGGCACAGAGGCGTGTCATTTTCATCAGCAACAGCGGGCTCTTTAAATCCGGCGGCGAAAAGATGGCGGAATACCTTGCGGCTCCCAACGAAACCACTTTCTTCGTGTTCACGGAAAGCGAGGTCGACAAACGCAGCAAACTGTTTAAGGCTGTCCAGTCCAAAGGTTATGCAGCAGATTTCACCGTACAGGACGAAAAAGCCTTGAAACGATGGATCGCAGGCACCCTGGGCAGGGACGGGAAGAAGATCACCGAGAACACTGTACAGCTGCTTCTCACCAAAACCGGCTCCGATATGGAAAACATCCAGATGGAACTGGAAAAACTGGTCTGCTATTGCATGGACCGGGAAGTGGTCACGGAGGAAGACGTGGAGGCCGTCTGTACCACCCGTATCAACAGCCGCATTTTTGACATGGTCAACGCCATTGCCGACAAAAAACAGAAGCAGGCCCTGGACCTGTATTACGACCTGCTGGCGTTGAAGGAGCCTCCCATGCGGATTCTCTTCCTCATTGCCAGACAGTGTAATCTGCTGCTACAGGCAAAGGAATTAAAATCCAAAGGCCATGACCAGCGTTCCATTGCGTCCAAAATAGGCGTGCCGCCCTTCGCGGCGGGGAAATATCTGGCCCAGGCTTCCCGCTTTCCATCCGAAAAGCTGCGCAGCGCCGTAGCCAAATGTGTGGAAGCGGAGGAAGCCGTCAAGAGCGGCCGCATGAACGATGTGATGAGCGTGGAGATATTGATTCTGACGGTGCTGTAACAGAATTGACATAACAGTTCAGTGCCCTGTCCGCGCTAATAGGAATTGACTGCGGACAGTCAGCCTTTCACCGGAATGTCTCCACCCTGAGCATTCCCTGTTCGGACGTCACGCTGACGGCGCCTGTCTCACTGGTCGTTATGGTCGTGCACCCTGTATCCTCCAGTCGTTCCAGCAGTTCCTGATGGGGATGCCCGTAACGGTTACTCCTGCCGCAGGATATGACGGAAAGCGCAGGGGCTGCCTGTTCCAGCAGCTTTACGGATGTGGAGTTTCCGGAGCCGTGGTGGGCGACTTTCAGTATAGATATTCCCTGTATTCCCCTGCGGGATAATTCTGTAAGCAGCGCCTCTTCTCCCCCTCCCTCCACATCCCCTGTCATCAGGAAATCAAATTCCCTCTCACCCTTTCGGCCGGTAAATATTCCGTAAATACAGATGGAATAGGCATTGGGCTCCATTCCTTTCCATCCGCTCTGCGGATGCAGGCAGACAAATTCCGCCCCGCCGCAGCGAAAACCTTCTCCTGCTGACAGATAGCCTACGGGAATCCCGTCATCCCAGTCCTCCTCTTCCATAAATTGTCCCAGCCGTCCCAGCATATCCTCCTGTCCCTTTTCCGACAGTTCCGGAAGCACCATCTGCCTGATCCGAATACCGCTTTCCCCTTTCATTGCCAGCAATTCCAGCGCCCCGTTCACATGGTCGGCGTCGGGGTGTGACAGAATGACTGCATCCAGTTTCTGTATCCCGTAATACCGGAGGCACGGAAGCAGTACATATTTCCCCACCTGGGTCCGGCTGTTGCTGCCGCCGTCAAAAAGGTAATGTTCCCCTGAAATGGTGCTCACCAGGATTCCGTCGCCCTGCCCCACATCCAGGAATAGCAGCCGGTTCTTTGCAGGCGGCCGCCATGCGAAGATAACCGGATCCAGGAGCAATGCCATAAGACAGGCTGCGATACCGGCCTGGTATTGCCACTTCCTGGAACATGCCGCTATCCCGTCCTTTATCCGTTTCAGATGCCCTCTCCCGGGCCACCCCGGACAGGGGTGCGGACTTTCTGTGGGTTTTCCCGTCAGTCTTTCTGTCAGGTTTTCTGCCAATTTTTCCATTGGTCTTTCCATCTTTCTTTCCGGCCATTCCCCTGAGTGTCTTCCTGGATTTCCCTGTAGCTCTCTCTTTCTGTCCCGCAGCCGCCTCCTCCCCCACACTGCCGCCGCAAGAACCAGATAATAGGCAATCACCTGCCAGAGCCGGGGTTTTCCGGGATTCCACGTATGAAAGGGGAAACTGTCGAACAGCCCGCACAGCGTCTCATACCCCTGTAGGATCAGCCTGGCCGCCCATCCGCAGAAGCCAAGCCCCGGTATCAGCGCCAGAAAGCCTGCGGCCATCAGTACCTTCATGAAGGGCAGCACCAGGATATTCAGCAAAACAGAATAGCTGGGCGTCTGGTAATAGAACCACAGCTGCACCGGAAGCGTGGCAAGGGTGATGGATACTCCTGACAGAACCGGCTCCATCATCCTTTGCCTCACACTCTTTTTCCCGCCGTCATATCCCATGGCAGGATACACCGCCCCGATCCCAAGCATGGAGGCAAAGGAGAGCAGGAAGCCCGTATGCCGCAGATAATACGGGTTCTTTACCACCAGTACAGCCGCCGTCACGCCCATGGCCGTGGGCATATCATAGGTTCTCCCAAGTATCTCCGCAGTCATCCGAAGCAGGTACATGCCGATGGCGCGGCATGCGGAAACACTGAATCCTGTCATCATGCCATACAGGAAAAGAAGCGCACAGCCCGCAAGCGCCGCCGGACATACAGGGATCCGGCACCTACGCAGCAGCCGGTATACCGTCATGCCGATCATGGTGATATGGAGGGAAGAGATGCTCAGGATATGCAGGATCCCGTTTCTCTGGTACAGCTCTTTTAACCCGGGATCCAGATCCTCCTTGTCCCCCAGCATCAGGGCACACATGACAGCCGCCTCCTTTTCCGGAAGCACATTTTCCAGCCGTCCCTTCAGCAGGACGCGCAGCCGGTACAGCCCCTCCCTGAGCCGCCAGAAGGATTCCCCCTGCGCCAGCGGCACGGCATTTTTAACCCTTCCGCCGATGCCAAGCGTCCGGTAATATTCCAGGGAATCAAACTCCCCGGGATTCGTTGCCTGGGAAAAGGGCTGGAAAGTTCCCGTCACCGTCATAACGCTGCCCAGCGGGACATCCGTTCCCTGTTCCGGAATACATATGAAATTGTCTTTACATGGAATAGCCGGCTGTGAAATTCCAGCCGAAGAAATAATATGAACCGTTTGAAAATAAAGATTTTCCGAATCTTTCTGGTACACCTGCCCCGTAAAGGTCAGGGATTCCCCGGCAGTCAGCGTTTCCGCGCTGATCTGCCCCCTTGGCGTCCGGTCAAATACACCCGAATGCAGCAGGAACCCCATGACCGCGACAAGGCATATGGCTGCCAGCAATAAAGGTCGCCGCATACACATATCCTTTCGTATTTTATTTTTAAGTGATAGTGGAACTCTCATATGGCAGACAGGCTTTGTGCGGATTGAACAAAGGCGTCGCTCTAATGCAGTCTTTCGCAATTGCTAATTTTTCAACGATGTTACCAGATCCAGATTTCTTTCAAAGGTAGAATTCTGAAAGATGGATGAGGTGGTCGGCACTTCGCCGTTCACCATGATCTGCACTTTATTGATATTGCTCAGTTCCACCAGTGAATTTACGATGGAATAGACCGCAGCTTCCATGGATACGTTTTCCGGCACGGTGAGAAAATTCTCATCCAGGTTGACATAGCAGATCCCATCCTTGGTCGTGACATTGATCACCTTTGTATTGGGGTTGATCGTGGAATGCAGCCCCTCCACCTGCCCGCTGGGGCCTGCGATCAGCTCCTCCACGATAAAACGCTCTATGGGGGTATTCGTGGAATAATGCTTCTCCCTGTATGCCGCGATCAGCTGGGTGCCGTCATTGTTCGCAAAATAAAGCTTCACCCGGGCAAGCTCGTAAGTATTGATCTCATTGCCGTCATTGTCGATAAACTGATCGGCGCCCATCCTGCCCACCAGATTTCCCAGGCTGTCCAAAAGCGGCTCTCCCTCCACCGTGATCTCCACATAGCTGATCTGAGGCAGCTGGGTCAGCGTCCGCACAATGGCCGCCCGCACCAGAACCTCCGTGGTCACCGGCAGGCTATTGTAAGCCTCATTCACATTGATCGTCATTTTTTCTTCTTCCAGGTTGATCCCCAGGATCTCAAACCCCATGGCAAGGGGCGCCTGATATTCCAGCTTTTCCGGCATGGTGGCAAGGCACCGCATCAGTTCCCGCAGGACAGCCTGATCGTTTTCCGTCTGTGTCCAGTAGGAATGCATCTCCACCTTTGTCGATGATTTACTGATGTAATAGACCTGATATTCCGTTCCTTCCGGCTCTTCCCCGCTGCCGCATGCGGATATCACGAGCAAAATGAGGATTTCCGCTATTATACACAATATTTTTCTCATTCTAATCCCCATTTCTGCGCTTCTTTGGTCTCAACTTTGTTGAGACTGCGCATAATTTTCTTCTCACACTACCCTCCGATATAAGTCAAAGGAATCCTGACCGTGAAACAGGAGCCCTCTCCCTCCACGCTGGTAGCGGTAATGGAACCCCGATGCATTAGCACGGCGCTTTTGGTGATGGCAAGTCCAAGGCCCGTGCCTCCGATCTCTCTGGAATGAGACTTGTCCACCCTGTAAAACCTTTCATAAATATGAGGCAGCTCATCCTCCGGGATGCCCAGCCCTGAATCACTGACGCGGAAGGTAAAGAACTGATGGTCGGCGTCCAGCTCCACCTTCACCCAGCCGTGCTCCTTATTGTACTTGATGGAATTTTCCACAAGGTTCGTCATCACAAGGGTCATCTTGACCTCGTCCACCTCCGCCACCACAGGGCGCATACTCTCAAAGACTACCTCCACATCCCGCTTTCGGGCAATGGGGCGCAGACGTTTCAGGATCAGCTCCGTCAGGTCATTGATATTCAGCTCTGCAATATTGAGCTCCTGAACCTTTTTGTCCATCTTCACCAACGCCAGAAGATCCGTGATGATCCTGTTTTCCCTGTCAATTTCGGATACAATGTCCTCCATGAACTCCCTGTAGAGCTCCGCAGGCGCGTTTTCCTGTGTCAGCAGCGAATCCGCCAGCACCTTGATGGACGCCATGGGCGTCTTCAGCTCATGGGATACATTCGCCACAAACTCCTGCCTGGAATCGTCCAGAACCTTCATCTGCTTCTGCAGCTGATTAAAGGCGTCCACAATGTGGGCAGTCTCCGTGTAATCCGGTACGGAAATGGCCTCATCACTGTAGCCTGCCTTCACCTCGTTAATGGCGTCCGTGACACGGGAGAAGGGTCTGATCAGCACCACGGACAGGACAAGGGCCAGGGCTACAATCACAACGATCATCAGCTCCTCTATCACCATGGATTTCTGATTTAGGATCTCCATGGTCTCCACAATGGAACTGTTGGATATGCTGGTCAGCATGACCCCGACGATCTTACCGCTGCTCTTTCCCTCCATGTCCACGGCGGAGGTATCCACAATAGGGGTGGTCATCTCGATATAGCCGTGCTCCTGATCGTAATTGTATGTGTTTTCACCCCGGAGGCACCGGATCACCTCCTCGGAAATGATCGTCCTGCCCTCGCTGATCCCGTAGGTATCCTTTACCACCTTCAGGCTGGAATCTATGATCATGACGCGGCCTTCGTACAGGTTGGAGATCATCTCCAGCTCCGCATCGATGACCGCCCTGGAATTTCGGTATGCCAGTTCCTCCGATTGATAAGTGACCAGGTAATTATTATTGAGAAGGTGGTTGCTGACCACAAGCAGCTGGTTCTGGACCGTGGAGATCCTGTTGTCCACCGCGTGCTCTTCATAATTGCTTACGATGGCGCCGCGCATGAAAATGCCGGGTATAATTCCCACGATCAGTATGATCACAAAGATTCGTACCTTTAAACTGCGCAGAGGCAACAGATCATTCAGCTTTTTAAATATTTTCGCTAACATCCTCTCTCCCACATCAGATCGACATTGTCCGGCCTGCCACTCACTCCTTGGTCAGACTGTTACAAAAATAATAGCCCACGCCCCATTTTGTATGTACATATCTGGGCTCGCTTGGATTCTGTTCCACCTTCTCCCTCAGGCGGCGGATGTGTACGTCAACCGTGCGGACATCCCCCGGATAGTCAGCGCCCCAGACGATCTGAAGCAGGCTCTCCCGGCTGTACACCTTGTTTGGATTCAGCATCAGCAGTTCCAGCACTTCGAACTCCTTCGCCGTCAAACCGATCTCATGACCGGATATATACGCCCTCCTGCCCTCGCAGTCCAGCCTCATCTCTCCGCTCTCAATGACCTTTGGCGTCTCCCCGGTGACGCGCTTCGGCTCGATACGGCGCATGATCGCCTTGATGCGGGCCTTCACTTCCAAAATATTAAAGGGCTTTGTGATATAGTCGTCCGCGCCGTACTCCAGCCCCAGGATCTTGTCCATGTCATCGCCCCTTGCCGTCAGCATGATAATGGGCACGCTGGAAAACTCCCTGATCTGCTGACAGACCTCAAAACCGGTCAGCTTGGGCAGCATGACATCCAGCAGGATAATATCATACTGGTTATTGCGCGCAAATTCCAGCGCCTCTTCGCCGTCATAGGCACAGTCCACCTGCATATCGTCCTGTTCCAGGCTGAAACGTATCCCCTTTACGATCAGCTTCTCATCATCTACCACCAACGCCCTCTTTCCTGCCATTGTAATCGTCCTCCCTCTCAACTCTCTCTTCTGATGCTGCCTGTGCCGGCCACTTATTTTACCGCTATTTTACCGCTATTTTACCGCTCAGCTTATTGTATACGCTCTCTTTGATGCCCGGCACCCGCATGATATCCTCGCAGACCCCGAAGTCTCCGTTAGCCTCCCTGTATGCGATGATATCCGCGGCCCTGGATGCCCCGATGCCGGGGAGGGTACACAGCTGCGCGGCATCGGCAGTATTGATGTTTACCAGCCCTGATGCCGCTGCCTCCGCCGCTCCCGCCTGCGCCTCATATTCTTCCCTGTCGGGAAAGAACAGCTTTTCCCCGTCAGAGACCTTTGCGGCCAGATTTACGGCTTCCACCGCAGCCTCCGGGGCAAAGCCTCCCGCTGCCTCCAGGGCATCCGCCGCCCTGCTGCCATCCGGCAGGAACACCACGCCGGGACTCTCCACCGCCCCGCAGACATAGACGCAGATCTCCTGCGTTGTCCCACTCCGGGAACTCGGTTCCTGCCCCGTCCACTGGCCGGAGCAGGGCTGTTCAGCCCCCTGGCCGCCGTCTGCGATATTACCCTGCGCCTCTGCCTGCCCGCCGGTCAGCTGAGACACCTGTCCCGTTCCCTGCTGCCCGATCAGCAAAACCTCCTGCTCCGCCCCCTTACAGGCAGAACAGTTCATTACAAAAACAAGACTGCACACCGCAGCCAAAAATCTGTTCTTTCTCATCATAGCCCCTTTCCGGTGCACCGCGTCCCCGCCGTCACCCAAAAGGGCTGCCTCTCTATGCTGATGTAACTTATTGTAAAGGAATCACCACCTTTTTACAAGTGCTATTTCCACTTAAAGATCACAATTCCCACAATGGCCACAGCCATTCCCAGGGCTTTTCTCCACTCCCACGGCTGCTTCTCCACGCCGAACCAGCCAAACAGCTCAATCACATATGCCACGGCCAGTTGTGCCACCACGATCAGCATCACCGCCTTTGCCGGTCCCAGCATATCCATGCTCCTGATGACCGTGTAGGTGATAAAGGCCCCTATGGCTCCTCCCAGAAGCATATATTTCGGCTGCACCGCAAACACCTTAAGGAGGCTGCTTCTGTCCGTGCACACCCATGCCCCCAGGCAGACCATCAGCGCCGTCAGCTGTACGAAAGCGCTTGCCGCCCAGATGCTGGACGCCTTCGTCACCTGTGTGTTAAACACTCCCTGTACGCTCATCAGCGCACCCGATATCAGGGCAATCAAAAAACCAATCATAAAAAACACCTCCGATTCCAGTTCTTTCTCCTATAGAAGTGTATCCTATGATTGGTATTTTATTCGTTACAATCCGCGGGCTATCTCGCAGCTTCCATCTGGGAAAGGATCTGGCTGTTCAGTTCCTCCACCATCGCCGTGACATCCGCTCCATTCCACACGCTGGAAAACAGCCTCTCCAGCTGGAGCCAGAAATTTCCGGTCTCCATCATCTTCGGCAGGGGAACGCTCTCACCATACTCCAGCAGGAATACCTGCAGCGGTCCGTTCTGCAGCTCCGCGTTTCTGTTGGCGGATACCTTGCCGCTTCTCTCATACAGGGAATCCGCACATTCCGTCACAAGGTACGCCGCAAACCGGTTGGCCAGTTCCTTATTGTCCGAATAGCCGTTTACCGCTACCGTCTTTGTGACAGACATGGAACGGCTCCGTAATTCCGGACTGACATCCGGCATCATGGCGATGCCGTAATCAAACGTCAGCTCCCCGCTTTCCTTCGCTGCCGCCAGACGCGCCGCCGCATCGGTGGTAACGATGGTAAATACCGTTTTTCCGTCTATGAAATCCTGCAATACGGAATCATATGTGACCGTATCCGACTCAATAAAGAAAAATTGGTTCAGCGCCTTATAGACCTCCAGACACCGGATCGTCTCCGGGTTATTCATACTGACCTGCCCCTCGTCATCTCCGGCGTCGCCGCCTACTATCATATAGTTTCCCACAATCCAGTAATTATAAAAGATATCCGTCACATCCCATTTCAGGACGTCCACGCCCTGGGGGACGTCAAAGGTATTGGCGATATTCAAAATATCGTCTACCGTGGCGGGCACCGCCCTCTGGAAATATTCCTCTGTGAGAGCCGCAAGCGCCGCCTCATCTACAGGAATCCCGCTTTCGTGTTCGGCGGAAGCCAGATCCTCCCCCGCATTGAGCAGATCGGAAGAGCACACGTCTGAACTCCAGTCACAGTTCAGGATCT
>CANDMD010000153.1 GCA_947385725.1 uncultured Lachnospiraceae bacterium
AGATCCTGAACTGTGACTGGAGTTCAGACGTGTGCTCTTCCGATCTCGCCGATCTTCTCAAAATAGGGCTTGGTGTTCCGGCATTCCGGAAAGCCGGGACATGCCAGAAAGCGCCCGTGGGGACCGTATTTGATGACCATATTCCTTCCGCAGAGCTCGCAGACCTCCTCGCTGACCTCGTCCTCAAGTTTTACCTCGGACAGTTCTTTTTCCGCCTGCTTCACCGCCTCGTCCAGGTCGGGGTAAAAATTGGACACGATGGTCTTCCACTTTACGCTGCCTTCTTCCACACCGTCCAGCAGCGCCTCCATATTGGCCGTAAAATTCACGTCCACGATGCCGGGAAAAGCCTCCTTCATCATCTTGTTTACCACTTCCCCCAGTTCTGTCACATAGAGGTTCTTATTCTCCCTGGTCACGTAACGCCGCCCCAGGATCGTGGTGATGGTAGGCGCATAGGTACTGGGGCGTCCGATTCCCAGTTCCTCCAGTGCCCTCACCAGGGAAGCCTCCGTGTAATGGGCAGGCGGCTGCGTGAAATGCTGCCCGGGGTCAAAGGAGATAAAGGAGAGCTTGCTTTCCCTGCTCAGTTCGCCGCTCAGTGCGTTTTCCTCCTCCTTATCCTCATCGGACACATATACGCTCATAAAGCCGTCGAACAGAAGCCTGGACGCCGCCACGGTGAAGACATGCTCTCCCGCCTGAATCCTCACAGTAGTAGTCTCATACCTGGCACTGCTCATGCGGCTGGCCGTGAAACGTTTCCAGATCAGCTGATACAGCCGGAACAGGTCGCGCGGAAGCTGTTCCTTGATCTCCAGGGGGATGCGGTTCAGATCCGTGGGGCGGATGGCTTCATGGGCGTCCTGGATCCTCTGCCCGCTCTTTTTCCCGGAAACGGCCGCGGCCTGGTATTCGTCACCGTATTTTTCACCGATAAATTTCCTTGCCATGGCCTCCGCCTCTTCGGACACCCTTGTGGAATCGGTTCGCAGATAGGTAATCAGGCCAACCGTGCCCTCTCCCTTGATATCCACGCCTTCATACAGCTGCTGCGCCAGGCGCATGGTCTTCTGGGTGGAGAAATTCAGCGTCTTACTGGCCTCTTGCTGAAGTGTGGATGTGGTAAAGGGCAGGGGCGCCTTCTTGACCCGCTCTCCCTTCTTTACTTCGCTGACCTGATAGTCGGCACCCTTTAAGGAATCCATGATCTCCTGTGCCTGCTTTTCCGAGGTAATGGTCTGCTTTCCAGCCGTCGTGCCATAATATCTGGCCGTCAGGGGTTTCTTTTCCCCTTTGACGCCCAGATTCACATCCAAAGACCAGTATTCCTCCGGAATAAAGGCATTGATCTCGTCCTCACGGTCACAGATAATGCGCAGTGCTACGGACTGGACCCGCCCCGCACTTAAGCCTCTCTTGATCTTTGCCCATAACAGAGGGGAAATACGATACCCCACCATGCGATCCAGAACGCGGCGCGCCTGCTGGGCATCTACCAGGTTCATGTCGATCTCACGGGCGTTTTTCAGGGATTCCTTTACCGCGTTCTTCGTGATCTCGTTAAAGGTGATCCTGTACACCTTCTTATCCTCCAGCTTCAGCGCAAAAAGCAGATGCCATGAAATCGCCTCCCCCTCACGGTCAGGGTCGGTAGCCAGATAGATCTTTTCCGCTTTCTTTACTTCCTTCCGCAGATTCGCCAGGATATCACCCTTTCCCCTGATGGTGATATATTTCGGCTCATAGTCATGCTCCACATCGATCCCCAGCGTACTCTTTGGCAGATCGCGCACATGGCCGTTACTGGCCGCAACCTCATAATTTGATCCCAGAAATTTCTTGATCGTTTTTACTTTCGCAGGCGATTCAACGATTACCAGATACCTTGCCATATGAAAAAATCCCCTTTTCTGTCAAATTCTGTTTCTTCTATAATAAATATGGTGTTCGCACACAATGTAATCGTGAATCACTATACACCAAAAAATTCAGCGGCGCAAGTTTTAATTTAATTTTTTTGCAACAGTTCAGCCGTTACTTTTTTCCTTCATGCGGTTAAATACATTCGCCAGGATAGCGCCTGAGATATTATGCCATACCGAGAAAATAGCGCCTGGGACCGTGGCCATGGCCAGATCCGGAAACGCCGTGCCCGCCAGGGAAGTTGCCAGTCCGGAATTCTGCATTCCCACTTCTATGGACATAGCCTTCTTTCTTGCCAGGGGCGCCTTCATAAGCATGCCAACGCCATAACCGCAGGCATAGCCCAGAAGATTGTGCAGAATCACAATCACAAAAACGATGATACCCGTGGACAGGATTTTCTCCGCGTTGTGGGACACCACCGCGGCAACGATCATAGTAATGGCGATAACGGATATCATGGGAAGGATATTCGTTGCCTTCTGCGTATACTTTCCCCAGAACTTGTTAATTATGAATCCCAGAGCGATGGGAATGATCACAACCTTGATAATGGACAGGAACATGCTCAGGACATCCACCTTGATGGATGTTCTCAGAAGCAGATATGTAATCGCCGGTGTCAGCAGGGGTGCAAGAAGTGTATTCACGCTGGTCATCCCAACGGACAGCGCCACATCTCCCTTGCTCAGGTAAGTCATGACATTGCTGGAAGTACCGCCCGGACAGGTTCCCACCAGGACAAGGCCTGCCAGCAGTCCGGCCTCCAGGCCAAAGATTTTGCCCAGCGCAAAGGCGAGCAGGGGCATGATGGTAAACTGGGCAATACAGCCCACAATGATATCCTTTGGTCTTGTGAGAACGATCTTAAAGTCCTCCAGCTTCAGGGTAAGTCCCATCCCGAACATAACGATCATCAACAGGTAATTGACCCATGACGTCTGGATCCACAGGCATGACTTCGGCACAAACAGTGCCAACGCGGCAATTACAAGCACAATGACTGCCATGTATTTGCCAAAGAGATCGCTGATCTTTTGTAATACTTTCATTTTCAATTCTCCTCTATTCTGTTTTTTACTATTCGCAATCCGGCCCGGTAAGACAGTACACTGATCCCGACATCTCAAAAAAAACACCCGTGCGGTTGGACGCTCCAAGGAGCATCCAACCTGACTTCCACATTCACAAAACCCGCGCTTACGCGCTCCTGCGTCTGCTTGCGCATCCACGTTTTGCCCATAAAGAGAGGTGTTGCCACACCCTCTTGGAAGTAGGTTGCTAATCCAACGCCCCGCCTGCATTGCCATAAATGGCATGCAGACAGGTCATTGGATTGCAACCGCACAGGTAAAAAAAATCCTTGAAAGCCGGTATACAACAACTTTCAAGAACTTTTCAGGGTTGGGCTATTCATTTGAATAGAGCAGCTGATAGGGGAATCGAACCCCTGTTTCCGCCGTGAGAGGGCGGCGTCTTAACCGCTTGACCAATCAGCCATCACAAATACCGCACCAGCAGTACTTGTTAAGTATAAAACATAATTTTCAAAAATGCAAGCACTTTTTTAAAAAATTTGTAAATTTGTAAATTATCACAAATCGAACAGGCTCAACTGGTTTGACTCCGGCAGGTTCCCCAGAAGCCCCAGTCCTGACATCATATCAATCACTGTCTTGGTAGCCTTGGTCCTCTCCCTGAAATCATCCTTTGAAAGGAAGGGGCCGTCCTTGGCTGCTTCCACAATGGCATCCGCCACTTTTTCGCCAAGCCCGTCAATGCTGCTCAATGAGGGCATCAGCTTATCCCCCACGATCTGGAATGCCCTGGACTGGGCTTTAAAAATATCTATGGGCTCAAATTCAAATCCCCGGGCGTACATCTCCTGCACAATCCGCATATCCCCCAGGGCAAGTTCCTCCTTGTTGGAAAGGCTGTCTGAGCGCTTTTTGTAATCCGCCATCACCGCCTCCAGGTGCGCCTGTCCCTGGCACATGATCTCATAGGAGAAAGCTTTGGCGCGGATGCTGAAAAATGCGCCATAGTAAGCCAGAGGATAATGAATCTTACAGTAGGCGATACGCCATGCCATCATGACATAGGCCGCCGCATGGGCCTTGGGAAACATATACTCGATCTTCTGGCAGGATTCCACATACCACATGGGTACATCATGTGCCAGCATATCCTCCTTCCAGTCATTCCACTGCCCGCATTTGCCCTTTGCCACCTGCCCCTTTCGCACCGCCTCCATAATCTTAAAGGACTTCTCCGATTCCACACCCATCTGGATCAGATAGAGCATGATATCGTCACGGGTACAGATCGCGGTGGAGATGGTGGCCGTTCCGCTCATGATCAGATCCTGGGCGTTGCCCAGCCATACATTTGTCCCGTGGGACAGACCGGAGATACGCACCAAATCGGAAAAAGCCTGAGGCTTGGCGTCAATGACCATCTGCATGGCAAAGTCCGTACCGAACTCCGGGATTCCCAGGCAGCCAAGCTTCGTGCCCCCGATCTGGTCAGGCGTAATCCCCAGTACCTCCGTATTTTGGAACAGGCTCATCACATCCGCCCCGTCCAGGGGAATGGTCAACGGATCCCTGCCTGTCATATCCTGGAGCATACGGATCATGGTGGGATCATCGTGCCCCAGAATGTCCAGCTTTAACAGGTTATGGTCAATGGAATGGTAATCAAAGTGAGTGGTAACCGTATCCGTGGTCATATCATTGGCAGGATGCTGCACCGGTGTAAAGGAGTTGATATCCTGCCCGATGGGCAATACCACAATGCCGCCGGGATGCTGTCCCGTGCTTCTCCTGACCCCCGTGCATCCTGCGACGATCCGGTCGATCTCGCTGTTGCGCTTGTGTTTTCCCCTTTCCTCAAAATAATTTTTCACATAGCCAAAGGCCGTCTTGTCTGCCAGAGTGGCAATGGTGCCCGCCCGGAAGGTCTGCCCGGCGCCAAAGATAACCTCCGTATATTTATGGGCCTTGGACTGATACTCCCCGGAAAAGTTCAGGTCGATATCCGGCTCCTTGTCACCCTTGAATCCCAGAAAGGTCTCAAAAGGGATATCAAAACCGTCCTTATGCAGCATTTCCCCACAGACGGGACATACCCTGTCCGGCATGTCAATGCCCGCCCTTCCCGCGTAAGCCTTTACCTCATCGCTTTCAAAATCCACATAATGGCATTTGCTGCAATAATAATGGGGACTTAAAGGATTAACCTCTGTGATCCCCGCCATGGTAGCCACAAAGGAACTTCCCACGGATCCTCTGGAGCCCACCAGGTAACCGTCCTCCACCGATTTCCACACCAGTTTCTGGGCAATGATATACATCACCGCAAACCCGTTGGAAATAATGGAGTTCAATTCCCTCTGAAGCCGCGCCTCCACAATCTGCGGCAGATCTGGGCCATAAATTTCATGAGCCTTGTCATAACATATCTTTGTCAGTGTCTTGTCGCTGTCCGCAATGACCGGAGGGCACTTGTCCGGGCGCACCGGGGCAATGGTTTCTATCATGTCCGCGATCATATTGGTATTTTTCACTACCACTTCATACGCTTTGTCGCTTCCCAGATAGGCAAATTCCTCCAGCATCTCCTCCGTAGTATGCAGAAACAGCGGCGCCTGATTGTCAGCATCCTCAAATCCCTTACCCGCCATAATGATCCTGCGGTATACTTCATCCTCAGGATCCAGGAAGTGGACGTCACAGGTGGCCACCACCGGCTTATGGAACTGCTCTCCCAGCTTCACGATCTGCCGGTTCACATTCCGGATATCCTCCAGGGAATTGATATTGCGGATCTTCTCGGACGCAATCATAAATTCATTGTTTCCGCAGGGCTGTATCTCCAGATAATCATAAAAATTCACCAGTCTGGCGATCTGTATGTCACTCTGTCCGTCCAGGAGGGCACGGTAAAGTTCCCCTGCCTCGCAGGCACTTCCCAGGATCAGCCCCTCCCTGTACTTCATGACCATACTCTTGGGGATCCGGGGATGCCTGCTGAAATAGGTCAGATGGGAAGCGGAAACCAGCCTGTACAGATTGATGCGGCCCAGATCGTTCTTCGCCAGAATGATGGCATGGTAGGAAGGCAGTTTTTTCACCAGCGCCTCACTGTCAGCGCCCAGGGCGTTCAGTTCCGACAGCGTGTGCACATTCTGCTCTTCCAGCATCTGAATAAACTTCACAAAGATCCAAGCGGTACATTCCGCGTCATCCACCGCCCGATGATGATTGTCCAGAGAGATATTCAATGTCTTCGCCACCGCGTCCAGTGTGTGCTTAGACTGGTTTGGCAGGAGTACCCTGGCGATCCCCACCGTGTCCACATAGGTATACTCTGCAGGCAGTCCCAGCCTTCTGGAATTTTCCTGGATAAAACTCATGTCAAAATTGGCATTGTGGGCCACCAGCACACAGCCGTCACAGAATCCGGCAAATCGGGGCAGCACCTCTTCAATCAACGGCGCGTCCAACACCATATCATCCCGAATGCCAGTAAGTTTCTCTATTTCAAAAGGAATGGGCGTCTGGGGATTCACAAAAGTGGAAAAACGATCAATGACTTTTCCATCAGCGACCTTTACCGCACCGATCTCAATGATACGGTTGTTGACGGGAGAAAATCCTGTGGTTTCAATATCAAATACCACAAAGCTGTCATCCAGGGACTGTCCCCTGTCCCCGGTGACAATCTCCTTCAGATCATCCACCAGATAGGCCTCCACTCCATAGATCACTTTAAAGAAATCCTGCCTGTCCGGATTCCCTTCCCCTGCCTCTTTTCTTTTTTTCTTCTCCTCTCCCCACAGATCGTCCCACACATGGTTTGCATCCGTAAATCCCTGAACCACACCGTGATCCGTGATGGCGATTGCCCTGTGCCCCCACTGAAAGGCGCGTTTAACAATATCCTTTGCCTCCGAGACGCCGTCCATGTCACTCATCTTGGTATGACAGTGCAGTTCCACTCTCTTATGGGGCGCCGTATCCATGCGGGTGGTGGTAAAATCAGGTATCTTTTTGATCCCTGTAAGGGAACCGATGGTCAGTTCATGGTCAAACTTGTCCATCACGCTGAGCCCCTTGATCTTTATAAAAGCGCCGGGCTTAAGACCTCCTGCGATCTCCTTTACCTGCTCATTTTTCGCAAAGAGTTTTACCGTCATGGTATCGGTGAAATCCGTCACGTCAAACAGTATGATGGTTTTCTCATTTTTGAGTTCACGGGAATCCAGCTTCAACACTTTCCCCCGGATCACCACCTCCCCCATCTCCCCGATGATATCTTCTATGCGCATTGCATCCTCTTCAAAGTCCCTGCCATAGACCACATCCGGATTATCGGAACGTTTAAACGAGTCCCCTCCCCGCCGGAACTCTCCCTTGCGGAACTCTCCTCTCTGGAAGCCTCCTTTTCCCTGAAAACTTCTGGTGGTACCTGTCCCGGCCGGACTTTCCTGGGACGGCTTTCTCGTTGCGCCCGATGCGGACACAGTTTCCGCCGCGGGAACATTTTCCAGCGGTTTTCCGGCAGACGCGGAAGCGCTGCCCTCCGAGGACATGCCGACATTTCCACTGCCGGTGTGCCTCACCCGGCGGGCAATCTCATCTACCTTCATTTTCAGGCGCAGCTCGTCATCCTCGGCAAACCTGCCGTTTTGTGCCTTACGGTACTCCGTCTCCAGTTTTACAGAAAATCCGCACCGCTCCACCAGGATCTTCTCCAGCACACGCACCAGCTCCGGTTCTTTGCTGCGATTGATCACAGTATCCTCCAGTGTCAGCACCATTCTGTCTTTTCCGGGGTACGCGATTTCCGCCTGCTTAAAAGCATTATACTCCACATGGCTGTAATCCCGCAGCTCCTCCAGTATGCTGTCCCTGTAAGCCGCCATCAGATTTTCCGGTGTATACTGGGAAGATAATTCGAATCTCTCCTGAATCTTTACAACCATATCCACATTGGGAAACAGCTGTCTTTTGATCTCGCTCTCCGTCCGCCAGATATCTTCCTTCAGGATTAAACGGGTACTGTACAGATATATGCGTAGAATATCCTTTCTCTTCGTAGCGGAAACGCGTTCCACTGCTGCCTGCTCCATTCTGTCATGGAGCGGGTTATTCAATTTTAATGTGGGAAATGTTTCAAAAAACGGTTTCATGCCAATTATCCAGTTCTTCCTTCAATGCGGCAAGCAGCTGATCCTCCGGTATCTTGCGAATGATCTCGCCTTTTTTAATCAATAGTCCCTCGCCGATTCCTCCTGCCACTCCCAGATCAGCCTCTTTCGCTTCACCCGGTCCGTTGACGGCGCAGCCCATCACAGCTACTTTGAGATTCAGCGGATAATCTTCCACCAGCTTTTCCACCTTTGCGGCCAGTCCTATCAGGTCGATCTGCGTCCTCCCACAGGTGGGACAGGAAACCACCTCTATGCCGCCTTTGCGCAGCCCCAAAGTGCGAAGGATCAGCCTCGCCGACTTGACCTCTTCCACAGGATTACCGGTGAGGGATACCCTGATCGTGTCACCGATCCCCTGATGGAGGATCAGCCCCAGTCCTATGGCTGACTTAATATTACCGCTCTGCACCGTGCCAGCCTCGGTAATACCCACATGCAGCGGATAGGGTGTCTTATCTGCCAGCAGTTCATGTGCTTTCACACACATCAGCACATCGGAGGATTTGATACTGATAACCAGGTTGCCATAGCCCTGCTCCTCAATCATATGCACTTTGTCCAGAGCGCTCTCCACTATACCCTCCGCTGTGACACCGCCGTACTTATCCACCAGATTCTTCTCCAGCGACCCGCTGTTCACCCCTATCCGGATCGGAATGTTCCGTTCTCTTGCCGCATCCACCACGATCTTTACCTTGTCCGCACTGCCAATATTCCCCGGATTAATGCGAATCTTATCTGCGCCGTTCTCCATGGCGGCAACTGCCATTTTATAGTCAAAATGGATATCCGCTACCAGGGGGATATGTATCTGCTTCTTTATTTCTGCAAGCGCTTTTGCCGCTTCCATAGTGGGAACCGTACAACGTATGATTTCACAGCCGGCGCGTTCCAGTTCCAGGATCTGCGCCACAGTGGCCCGCACATCCTCCGTCTTTGTATTTGTCATCGACTGGATCAGGATCGGATTGCCGCCGCCGATCTTCCTGTCCCCGATCTGAACCGTCTTCGTTTTATCCCGATATGTCATTTCCTGTTCCAT
Source organism: uncultured Lachnospiraceae bacterium (assembly GCA_947385725.1). Taxonomy (GTDB): domain Bacteria; phylum Bacillota; class Clostridia; order Lachnospirales; family Lachnospiraceae; genus Acetatifactor. The sequence continues at coordinate 9,186 of CANDMD010000153.1, forward strand.
GGAGTTCTCCTATCCTATTTTCTGCAATTTTTCACTGTGTTCCGCCACCACCGTTTTCACGACAGTGATATCCTGCTTCATTGCCTCATATTCATCAATGCTGTTCCAGATCGGAAGAGCGTCGTGTAGGGAAAGAGTGTTCTGTTGGGGGGT
>CANDMD010000154.1 GCA_947385725.1 uncultured Lachnospiraceae bacterium
GCATTGAATAATGTCGTTTTCCCGCAGTTCGGGTTGCCCGCAAGGGCAATTCGCAAACTCATAGTTTTCCTCTCCTTCTTTGTATTAGATTCCACTAACTTTTCCATCTTATGCGCTTTCGACTTCAATCATTTCCGCATCTGCTTTCCGGATGGAAAGTTCATAACCACGCACGGTCACCTCGATCGGATCGCCCAAAGGCGCCACCTTGCGGATCTGCACATCCACGCCCTTTGTCAGTCCCATGTCCATGATACGGCGTTTGACCGCGCCTTCCCCGTGGAGCTTCACCACCCGGACGGTATCGCCGACCTTTGATTCTCTCAGTGTCTTCATTTTGATAACTACACTCCTTTCTCTGCTGAAAATTTTAATTTCCAACCTGTCCTCCTCATTTTATAATAGCCCTTTGATCATGGAATACTGTCCTGGATTCCATGATATTAAAACATTTAGTAACCCCTTGCAGCATTCCTTTCTTCTGAAGGGCTTCTTAATGCTTTACTCAAATCATAATCTTCTGTGCCATCTCTTTGCTGACCGCAATGCGGGATTCCTTCACATTCACAATCACATTTCCCCCGATGGCGTTTATTACAGTGACCGCCCCTCCCACGACAAAACCGAGGTTCTCCAGATGCGTCTTGACTTCCTGTTTTCCTCCGATTTTCCTGATAATGTTTTCCTCTCCGACTTCTGCTAATGTAAGCGGCATCATACATTCACCTTCTTTTGAATATGTATTAGTTTTCACTAACCAAATGTGCTAAATAGAGGTTAGCATTCGCTAACCAAATATATAATATGACGCTGTGCGCTTTTTGTCAACGCAATTTTTGTAACTAACCGCAGTTTTGTCATACTAACCAAGCTGTTAGGAAATCCTAACTATTTGTTTGTGCAATATGCGCAGGATTCTTTAACACAGGTCTGAGTGCTTCATGTCTGTCCTACTCACTCTATGATCCTACCAAATATATGGCTAAAATTTATGAGCCGCCCACTTTAGACTTCCATGCTCCTTAAGCCGGCCTGCAGAATCGCGCTTGAAAAGGATTCTCCCGTTATTATATGGGATTTCCATTCCCTGCTTATCATGGCTTTTATTATATTAACCGCAGTTTCAGGTGACTTGAACACATTTTCGTGCGTGACAGGGAACACGGAGATATGGGAGCCATGCCCTTAAACCAGTTTCTGAAAATTCTCCGGGAAGAAAGAATCCAAAAATAGAATGATAAAAATATTACAAAAAATTAAAACACAAACCAAATAAATAGAGTTAAAATAAATATAGGATCAATTCGATACTTGTTCAATATACTGATATACAGATAGATAAAAAGGATGCAAAAAAATGTGTAGCTTATTTTTGACCCTGGTCATTACATTGGCATATATGGAAACTGTTTATCATTTCAGCATTGCAGGGATGCGGGGAATCAATCCGCTGTTACTGATTCCCCTGGTTCTGGTGCTGGCGGGCCTGGAGTTTTTATTGGTTACTGCCGGAAGGCAGACAGTCAACAGAGGTCTTGTGTGGCTTGTACAGCTGGTCAATTTCTTACTGTTTGCAAGCCAGCTGGTCTATATGCGCACTTTTACCCAGCCGCTTTTATTCGCGGCGGTCAAAAACGCCGGCGAAAATGCCATAAAAAATTACTGGCGGGAGATATTCTATTCCATTGCGAAAAATACCCTCCCCCTGCTTTTTCTGGCTCTGCCCCTGCTCGTCACAGGCATCCTGCTGCACAGAAAAAGGGAACAATTTCTGCTGCGGGAGAAAAGAGCCGTGCGTAAAATACATTTCCGGAGCCGTATTGCAGGCGCTGTTTCCACGGGAACCGGCGCAGCCGCCGTTTGGGTGGTATTATTGATCGGTTATCACACGGGATATAATTATTATCTGGATTATCAGGACTATTATGATCCTGCATACGTAGTGAAAACCTTCGGGGTATTGGCCTCTGTCCAAAGGGATTGCATGGGAGACCTCCTGCCGGAAGCAGAATTGCAGGCAAGTTCCGCTGTGGTGCTGACTCCAAAGCCTTTGGTCGGGCAGGCACACGAAACGATCAGACAGATATCAGAGGGAATCTGCGCCGGAATCCAGACATACAGAGAGACGAATTTAGAGCTTACCATCAACACGGATACCTCTCCACAAGTGTTGGATATCGATTTTGAAACCCTGAACGGGCTGGCTGTGGACAAGGCTTTGCAGAAGCTGGTCTCCTATCTGGAAAGCCGGACGCCTACCAATAAAAATGAATATACAGGCATGTTTCGGGGCTACAACCTGATCTACCTGACAGCGGAAGGCTTTTCCCCCTATGCAGTCTCAGAGGAACTGACACCGACCCTGTACCGTCTCTCCCATTCAGGCTTTGTGGCGGAAAACTATTACGTGCCCCTGTGGGCTACCAGTACCAGCGACGGCGAATACGTAAATCTGATGGGACAGATTCCATCCGGTCAGTTCAGTATGCGGAAAACCTCTGATTATGAGCAGCCCTACGCCCTTCCGGCATACTTTGCGGCGGAAGGAGCGAAAAGCTACGCCTACCACAACAATACGCTGGACTATTATGACAGGCATTTAAGTCATCCCAACCTGGGATACGATTTTAAAGCCAGCAAATTGGGAGACCTGGAAGGCCCCGAGTGGGAGAGCCGGATATTTGAGATGGAAAACGCGAACCTCTGGCCCTCATCCGACCTGGACATGGTCAAGGCCACCCTGCCGGAATATATCAATGACGACCGCTTCCATGTCTATTACATGACTGTCTCAGGCCATATGTATTATAATTTTGTGGGAAATTCCATGTCCAGGAAAAACAGGGATCTGGTAGCCGACCTGCCGTACAGCGACGAGGGAAAAGCGTATATTGCGTGTAATCTGGAGCTGGATAAGGCGCTGGAATACCTCCTTGCCGAACTGGAAGCGGCGGGGAAACTGGACAAAACAGTGATCGCACTGAGCGCGGACCATTATCCCTATGGAATGGAACTGGACAATTACGAGGAACTGGCGGGAATGGAACTGGCGGATTCGCTGGAAATATACAGGAATACCCTGATCCTGTGGAATTCCAGAATCAAGGAACCGATTACCATAGAAAAACCCTGCGGAGCCATGGATCTGCTGCCGACCCTTTACAACCTGTTCGGTTTCCCCTATGATTCCAGGCTTTATGCCGGGACGGATATGCTCTCGGACAGCGAAGGACTGGTCGTGTTTTCCGACAGAAGCTTTATTACGGAAGAAATGTCCTATAATAAAGAAACGGGCGAGGTAATCAGTTTCACGGAGGAAGCCGTGAGTGAAGAGCGTGTCCAGGAGATGAAACAGCAGATAAGGGCTCTATATAATTATTCCAATGGCATTTTAGACCAGAATTTCTTTTCTTATATAGTGCAGTCCGTCAGATAAGGCGGACTGCCCGCATATACCGTTACTTTTCGGTCTTTATCTTACCCTCTATTCATTTCGCTGACCTGGGGGCCACTCCATATACCTCATGGAACGCCCGGTAAAAGGAACGGAGACTGTTAAATCCACTGGCAAAACAGATATCCGTCACGGTCAGTTCTGAATGAGCGAGCAGACCCATAGCGTGCTCGGCGCGGAGCCGCTTGAGATAATCGCTGTAGGAACAGTCGAACTTTTCCTTAAAAATATGAGAAATATGATACTTGCTGTACCCCAGAGCCGCAGCCAGCTGGGGCAGGCTGATATCCTCCGTAAAATGCCGGTTCAGGTAACCGGAAATAGCCTGGCAGATCTCGGCGGAAACTTTTTGCTGCTTCGTCAGTGGAAGCTTTGATAATATCATGGAGACAATTGTATACAGATATCCCTTTGGGATACGGGCATCCGCACTCTTCTGTACACTTTCCAGAAGTCCCTGTACCAGGAATGCAAACCGATCCGCTTCCTCCATGGCTTCTATAAAAGGATTACAGGGCTCCTGCAGATTAAATTCATAATAAAAATCCGGCAGGATGTCATGGCTGAAGATCATCATGACAGCGGAGGAGGAGGCAGGCGTATATGTCTCATGAACCATATTGGGGAACGCAATGGATACCATGCCCTTCCCCAATACCTTTTTCTGTCCGGATATCGTCGTTTCAATAGCGCCGTCCAGCACATAAAATATCTCCACCTGACGGTGTATATGCGCACGGCAGTTATTATTCTTTGTCAACTTGACGGAAAGACTTTCCTCCCTGTTCTGATAAATCATGACACTGTTCTCCTCTCGTATAAAACAGCAGTGGGCGATTGCGAAACTCTCTTTGGGCAATCCGCACCGTCACCCTGATTCAGAGTTTCGGAAGCGGCTAAAAACAGCATAGCATTTCCCGGGGCAAACCGCAATATTTGGCACACAAAATCATCGGCTTGACATTGAAGATTTTCATGTCGGCAGGTTACAATAGAGACAGCATAGAACAGGGTAACATTTCCACTGCGTGCAGGCAGACCAACAGGTTACCTCTGCACAGGTGGGAACACTGCTGCCGGAGACGGCCGCAGCAACAGAAAGGCAGGTACAGGTATGATGACAAGCAACATTTGGAATGCGGATCTGGGCAACGGGAATTACCGCAATCCCATTCTCTACGCGGACTATTCCGATCCCGATGCGATCCGCGTGGGGGAGGATTATTTTATGGTCGCCTCCAGCTTCAGCAATGCCCCGGGACTTCCTCTGCTCCACTCGAAGGATCTGGTGAACTGGAAAGTAGTCAATTATGTCATAGACAGAATTCCTGATGACCGCTACAATGCCGCCATACATGGCTGCGGCGTTTGGGCGCCGTCCATCCGTTATCACCAGGGAACTTATTATGTCTGCTTCCCCATGCCCGATGAGGGAATCTACATGAGCACCGCGACGGATCCCTTCGGTAAATGGTCCGAACCAGTAAATATCAGACCCGGCGCAGGCTGGATCGATCCCTGCCCTTTCTGGGACGAGGACGGAAGGGCATATCTGGTGGCAGGCGTGGCCAAAAGCCGCATCGGGTACAAAAGCGTCCTGCATATGGTGGAAATGCAGCCGGACGGAATGGGTCTGATCGGTGAGGAAGTCAAGATATTTGACGGAAACGAAAACGACCAGGTAACCATCGAAGGACCCAAAATGTACAAGAGGAACGGCTGGTATTATGTCTTTGCCCCGGCCGGCGGCGTAAAGACCGGCTGGCAGACAGTGCTGCGCTCCAGGAATGTCTTCGGCCCTTACGAATACAAAGTGGTGATGCGCCAGGGGGACAGCATTGTAAACGGTCCTCACCAGGGCGCATGGGTGGACACCGTGACAGGGGAAGACTGGTTCCTTCATTTTCAGGATGTCTATGCCGCAGGCCGCATTACCCATCTGCAGCCCATGAGCTGGCATGAGGACTGGCCCGTGATCGGAACCGCCAAAGGCGGCAACGATTACGGTGAGCCGGTAATCGAATACAAAAAGCCCAACGTAGGTAAATGCAGCGCAGAACCGTGCGAGCCGGACACCTCCGACGATTTCGCCAGCTCCGGCCTGGGTCTGCAGTGGCAGTGGAATGCAAATCCAGGGGAAAGCTGGTATGAGCTGACAGAAAATGGCCTGAAACTAAATGCGGTTTACAAAGATACCGTATATGGGGATATGCCCAACCTGCTGTTACAAAAATGGCCCGCCCCTGCATTCCGCTGTGTGACAAGGCTTGACCTCTCTCACCTGGAGGACGGGGACGAAGCCGGTGTGATCTCCATGGGCACAAGCTATGGCCTGATCACATTTAAGAAGGAAGGCGGTAAAATTACGCCGCACTATGTTTCCGGTGTCCAGAAGTACGGCAAGATCGTACCGGACTTCACGGAAGAGACAGAGACTGCCCTTGCGGCCATGGAACCGGGGACGGAAAAGGAAATCTATGTGAAATATACCGTAAAACAGACTGGTACCAGGGATCTGAACGAAAACGAAAAAGGCTTTCCCCTGGAACTCGTCACCATTGAGTACGGCACGGACGAAAGTCACTGGCACAAAGCAGGAGAGATGACCGCCATGCCCGGCCGCTGGGTAGGCGTGAAAAACGGAATCTTCTGCGTTTCCGCGAAAAGGGACAGCAAGGGATATCTGATGGCCGGACAGGTAGTTTATGAAAGGATCTGACCTTTCAAATAGAATCGCATACCCCGCTGCAAGCAACAGGGTATCAAGCTTGCAGCGCTGTAGAACAGCAACTTATTTCTGAAAAAGTTCCAAGGAGGTGCATTATGTCAACTACATATCAGAATCCGGTACAGCGGGGGTTTTTCCCCGACCCTTCCGTAATCCGCGTAGGAGAAGATTATTACATGGTTAATTCCACGTTCCAATACTTTCCGGCTATTCCCGTCAGCCATTCGAAAGATATGGTGCACTGGCACATTATAGGCCATGCGGTGACCAACCCGGATTACCTTGACCTACAGAACATAAAAGACTCCCATGGCATATGGGCGCCGGACATTTCCTACCACAACGGAAAATTCATTATTATGGCAACACTCCGGCTCAACGCGGACGGAACCAGGGGCAACAATGTGATGCGCAGACAGCTTGTGGTCACTTCAGAGAAACCTGAAGGCCCCTACAGCAAACCCAGCTGGCTGGAGGTAGACAGCATTGACCCCTCCCATTTCGTGGATGACGACGGCAAACATTATATGGTGATCAGTCCCGGGATCAACCTGGTTCCTTTGAGCGACGACTGCACAAAGGTTACCGGCGATACCATTCCGGTATGGCCGGGAACAGGGGAGAGATGCAGTGAAGGCCCCCACCTGATGAAGCATGGGGATTACTATTATGCCATAGTGGCGGAGGGCGGCACCGGTTACGGACACGGCATCAATGTGGGCCGCTCAAAGGAACTGAAGGGGCCTTACACATCTTCTCCCTACAACCCGGTGATGCGTCAGTTTGACCCTGACGCGCTGATACAGCGCACAGGCCACGGTAAGCTGGTACAGACCCAGGACGGCGACTGGTGGGTATATTACCTGATGGGGAGAGCCAATCAGGGACACTACACCACAATCGGGAGGGAGACCGGCATGGATCCGGTCACATGGCTGGATGACGGCTGGTTCACCGTCAATGACAGAAAAGGTCCCAGTTCGCAGCAGACAGCTCCCTCGCTTCCCGCATATGAGTTTGAGAAATGGACGAGAGACGATTTTGACAGTGAAGAGCTGAACCTGAACTGGGAGTTTGTCAGGAATCCGGCAAGGGGAAGCTATTCCCTGACAGAACGACCCGGATATTTCCGCATTTGGACCGGCGACGGACAGCTCTGGGAGATACGCGCAAAGAATACCCTGGTACGGCGGGAACAGGAGCTTCGCTACACCGCCTCCACAAAACTGGACTTTTACCCCTCCAGGGACGGTGAGCAGGCCGGATTGACCTGCTATTACAGCACCGCTACCTACGCAAGGCTTTCCCTCTGCTACGAAGGCGGCAGAAAACTCCAGCTGGTGATCAACCGCAACCACGGTGAGGAACTGATCGCATCCGTGGACGAAATCAAAGACCAGAGCGTATACCTGAAGGTCGAAGTGGATCAGCTTACCCGAAGCTTCTACTACAGTTACGACGGAGAGGACTGGAAGCCGGCAGGCGTCCTTGAAAACTGCATCTATCTCTGTGATGAAGGAGTACCTGACGACCGCAAACGCCACACCGGCACATTGGTAGGTATCTACGCCAACAACGGCGGCTGCGGCACACGCATTCCCGCGGATTTTGACTATTTTGAATATCGGGATTAACCGTTCCGCCAGCTGATATGAGCAGTCGAAAATCGTGCCCGCACGATTTTTCGGCTGACTATATCGGCTGAGGAAGCGTCCTCTTATGAGCCATGCCAGAATTTACTTTACACCCTCACCGCTGTCTGGTATAATGAGCGTTAGCGAGAAGGACACGCTTGCCTGTTCGGCAGGCGGTTATAAAAATGAATCCAACCACAAAGGTGAAAGGGATTCCTCAGAAAGGTGGCTTACGTATGATAAATTGTGTTGTACGCATTCGTACCCGTATCCAGGGGCGATAAAAAAGCAGATATGCTGTCTCATGTAAGTGGGATTTTTTTGCGTGCAAATACAATTTATGTAACTATCCAGAGCCAGCCCTGAGCAGTTACCAATCTATCATTTGACACGGGACGGACACGGAATATTCCGTGTCTTCTACGGTTTGCCTTATTGTATCGTTTCAGCAGGAAAATTTCCGTTTCGGAGACTTTTCTGCTTTTTTGTTTGCCTCAAATTGCGAAGCTTGATGACATTGACAGCAAAGAAATGAGGTAAACCATGCAGAAAGGCAAGAAACAACCCGCTCTGGATTACAGGACACAATTGTCCCTCTCCCAAAACTTCATAACAGACAAAAAACTGCTCCACAGGATCACAGCGCTGAGCAGTATCAATAACGGCGATATCGTTATTGAGATCGGCGCCGGAAAAGGTCACCTGACAGAAATACTGTGCCGGAAAAGCGGCCTCGTCTATTCCGTGGAACTGGATCGTAAACTCTACGAACATACGAAAGCAAAGCTGCATTCCTGCCCTAACCTGAGACTGGTTCAGGGAGACTTTCTCCGATACACGCTTCCCACAAAGGGAAACTACAAGGTCTTTGCCAACATACCTTACTTTATTACCACCCAGATCATCGAGAAACTGACCAATGCACCTAATCCGGCCACAGACATCTGGCTGGTCATGGAAAAAGGCGCCGCCAAAAGATTCACAGGCACAGGAAAAGAGACCGAGAAATCTCTGCTCCTTAAAGTCGGCTGGAATATGAAAATCATCTACCATTTCCGCAGAGAAGATTTTCATCCCATGCCCTCCGCGGATTCTGTGCTGGTGCACTTTTCCAGGAAGGAAGTCCCTGATCTGGACAGGAAAGACTATGCGGACTTCCAGAAATTTATTTCCCATTCCAAAAAATACGGATTCGGCAGAAAAGAGAGCCTGCTCACCAGACGACAGGTATCAACCGCGCTGAAACAGGCAGGACTGCCCCATGCCCATGAAGACGGCGTCACACTGTATATCCAATGGCTCTGTCTGTTTCGATGCTATCGGCATAAATCCTGAGCTTGCCTTCCACTCGGATAAATGCTAATCCAGTTCCGCAAATATTCCATTGTCATGAAAAAAGATCCACAGATCCAGTACCCGGCCGAATCTGTGAACCCTTAAACATTTCAATGCTGGTGGCCGGACTTGAACCGGCACGGTGTTGCCACCGAGGGATTTTAAGTCC
>CANDMD010000155.1 GCA_947385725.1 uncultured Lachnospiraceae bacterium
CCGGCGATAAATACCAGTCTATTGCGCTTCACGAAAATATCCTGTTTTCTTACTTTGAGGAACCGAAGAATTTTGTAAATGTGAAGGGGGATATCTCCACAGAATCCCGGGTGATCAGGGACTGGCTGGCGGCGGATCCGGAATCTCATTTCATCCACATGCCCCAGGGAGAAGGGGAAAATTTTATGTTCCTGCCGGCTCTCTTCGCAGTGGGTGTGGAAGATATGTGACACCGGGGGTTTACACACCCTCTTGAGCAGTGCAGAAATGAGGAGTTATATGAACCGCTTTGAATATATTGTTGTGAGCATTGACGGAGATTATGCCAATCTGCGGCGCACGGATGTGGAGTCGGAAGAACTGAAGCTGGTGGCAAGGGCTCTGCTTCCGCCGGAAATTGCGGAGGGAACCAGACTGCTCTATGAGTGGATGCAGTATTCTGTCATGGAATAGGAGAACATTTGTTATGATAAATGTGCTGTTATGCGGCAATCAAAAGGTATTTGACGGGGCACTGACCCTGCTGCTCTCCATGACGAACCGGACGAAAGAGGCGGTTCACGCCTATATCATGACTATGGACCTGAGACGCCTGAAACCTGATTACGCCTGTATTACGGAGGAGCAGACAGCTTTTCTGGAGAGTGTGTTACGGGGGAAAAACCCGGAAAACAGGGTGACCAGGCTGGAGGTGACAGGACTTTATGAGAGGGAATTCCGCCAATGCGTCAATGAGGGCGCTTATTGTACGCCCTACACACTGCTGCGGCTTCTGGCGGATCTGATACCGGAAATCCCGGATAAGATTCTCTATCTGGATATGGATATCATGATTGCAGGGGATATCAGGGAACTTTATGACATTGACGTCTCCGGGGTGGAGTATGCGGCGGTAAAGGAAAAATACGGCTGCTGGCTGATCAGGCCGGATTATTTCAATGCGGGGATGCTGCTTCTGAATACTGCCAGGATCCGCCGCACGGGGCTGTTGGAAAAGGCGAGACAGAGGATCCGCACAAAGAAGATGCTTTTTGCGGATCAGACAGCTATTTTTAAATCCACCACGAAGAAAATGCTGCTTCCCCGGCGGTTCAATGAACAATCCAGGTTTGACAGGAAGGACACCATTGTGTGTCACTTCTGCAAGCGTCTGATGTTCAGGCCCTATCCCCATACGGAGAATTATAAGCAGTGGCAGGTGGAGGAGATCCATAAGTACCTGAACTGTCATACCTTTGACGCGGATCTGGAGGAATATCAGGGTTTGATCAGGAAAACCATGAATACAACTATTTCACATTAATGTATGCTGAAACGAATAGAGGGTATACATTTCTCCGCTCATGCAGCAATTCGCAGATCACGCTTTGTGTGCAAGCACCCACGCGCAATCTGTGAATTGTTGCATGGCTGAACTGTTACCCTAAAATTGACTGGCCGGCGTGTTATGGCGCGCAAAGGAGAATAAAGATGGCAAATAATAATATCAGCAGGGAGATTCCCATATTTTTTGCGGTAGACGACGGCTACTGTCCCTTTCTGGCGGTGGCGGTCCAGTCATTGATCGATAATTCTTCCCCGGAGAATAGATATCTGATCAAAGTGCTGAACACGGATATCAGCGCGGAGAATAAGAGGAAAATAGCGAAATATGAGAGAGAAAACGTGGATATTGAGTTCGTGGATCTGAATTACTATATCCAGAAGGTGAAGGATAAACTTTACACCAGGGACTATTATTCCAAAACAACCTATTTCAGGCTGTTCCTGCCGAACCTGTACCCCCAGTATGACAAGGTGCTGTATCTGGACAGCGATATTGTGATCCTGGATGATATTGCCAATCTGTACAATATCGATATGGGGGATAATCTGGTGGCGGCGGCTCCCGATGATGTGATCCAGTTTAATGAAGTGTTCCAGACCTATGTGGAGAAGGTGGTCGGAGTGGCAGATTACAGGCGATATTTTAATGCCGGTGTGTTGTTGATGAACCTGCACCAGCTGAGGAGATTTAAGTTTCAGGAGAAATTTATCTATCTGCTGGACAGGATTCGCTTCTCTGTGGCTCAGGACCAGGATTACCTGAACAGATTGTGTAAGGGACGGGTGAAGCTGTTTGACAGGGGGTGGAACAGGATGCCCATGCCTGATCCGAAGATCAGGACGGAGAACGTGAAACTGATCCATTACAACCTGGCCTTTAAACCCTGGCATTTTGAAGATATTCTGTACAAGGAATTTTTCTGGATGTATGCACAGGAAACGGAATATTTTGATGTGATCCAGGAAATCCGGGAAAACTATACCGATGAAGAACGCTATAAAGATAATCAGCAGCATGACAGACTGGTCAGGCTGGCAAGGAAAGAATCGGATTGTGTGGGCGACGACAGAAAATACAGGCGTTAGGGGCTGTGAAGATTCATTCTATAACAGTTCCCTGGCTTTATAACAGAGTGTGAGGAATTATGAGAGGCAGAATAAAGAGAAAAAGACAGATCCCCCCCAAGTCTCCGGACAGGCTGGCGGTGCTGAAAGTCATTGAGCAGCTGGAGAGAGAGGGAAAATTTGATGTGGATGCGGAGGAGGATCCTCCCACGATCCCGCTGCTGCCCGACATGGTGGATTACCTGAAGGTAAGGCCGGACAGTAAGATAAAGCGCGACACGGCATATCTGATCGCCAACAGATTTGTAGACAGGATGATCCGGGAGAAAAAGCTGGTCATCAAGAAGGTGTACGGCATGGAATACCTGAATCAGCTGGATACAGGGGCGGTCATTACCTGCAATCATTTTAATCCCTTTGACTGCTTTACCGTGGAGAGGATATTTCAGCGTTCCGGACAGTATCGTAAGAAACGGCTGTTCAAGGTGATCCGGGAGGGGAATTATACGAATTTTCCGGGGTTTTATGGGTATCTCTTTCGAAACTGTGATACGCTGCCCCTCAGCGGCAACAAGAAGACCATGTATAACTTCCTGATGGCGGTGGACACGATCCTACAGAGGGGGGATTTTATCCTGATCTATCCGGAGCAGAGCCTGTGGTGGAATTACCGGAAGCCTAAGCCGTTGAAGAACGGGGCCTTTAAATTCGCGGAGAAAAACCATGTACCGGTGCTTCCTGTGTTTATCTGTATGGAGGACGGCAGCCGCATTGGGGGTGACGGGTTCCCGATCCAGGAATATACGGTTTTTATCAATGAGCCGATCTATCCCAAAGCAGGCTTGACGGAAAGGGAGAAGGCGGCGGACATGCGTGACCGCAATTATGAGATCTGGAAGAAGCTGTACGAAGAATTTTACGGTATTCCGCTGGAATATACCACGGAAAACACGGCGGAGGGATGAGGCGGTAAGAGTTCAGGCAATGAAAGCCGGGGACAGGGTAAATATGGGAAAACAGAGGTCGGACGAAAAAAGGGTCATTTATTACAGCGATGAACTGAATGAAGAATTTTCCGAGGCGCAGATCACGCCCAGGGTGGTGGATCATGATTTTCCTTATTTTCATGGAAAGATATGGGATCTCTGCTCGCTGGTGACCCAGAATGTGCTCAGTATGCCCGTCAAATACCTGTATGCGAAGCTAAAATTCCATATACAATATGTGGGCCGTGAAAAATTCAGGGACTACAGGAACACTGGTTATTTTATATATGGGAATCACACACAGCCTTTTGCGGATACCTTTATTCCCAGTCTGGGAAATTATCCCAAGAGAAATTTCTTTATCGTGAATCCGGAGAATATATCCATACCGGGTATGGGGAAACTGGTGGAGCTGCTGGGCGCGATTCCCATTCCCTGTGATACGGGGGGGATGAAGCACTTTATAGAATCGGTGGAGGATAAGATAAGGCGGGGACATTCCGTGACGATTTATCCGGAGGCCCATATCTGGCCCTACTATACCGGAATCAGACCTTTTAAGGCGGTTTCCTTTCAGTATCCTGTGAAGCTGAAATGCCCGGTGTTTGCCCTGACCAATACCTATCACAGGATGGGGAGGAAAGGGGGGGAAGCGGGTATCGTCACTTATATAGACGGCCCCTTCTTTGCCGACGAGAGCCTGAACCCCAGGGAAGCGCGGCAGAGGCTGCGTGACAAAGTGTATTTCTGTATGCTGGAACGCAGCAGGGAAAGTGATTATGAATATATTGAGTATCGCAGGAAGGAAGGAACATGACTCCTTCCTTCTTTTTAACCTTTTGCAGCCTGTTTTTCACCGGTTACGCCAAACCTGTTTACTCTGTCAGGCATTTATGTGTATAATTGCTGTAGTACAAGGAGAAGAGAACGCGTATGAGGGTAAAGATTGAACTGGTAAGCGGTCTGCCGGAGGCAGAGGTATTGATCCGCTGCGGACAGCTGGACGAAAGTATTGTGATGCTCCAGAATTTTATCATGGAACAGGGGGACGGCAAACGATGCCTGCCTCTCAGCCGCGGGGACACAGAATATTATGTTCCCATAGAGCAGATCTACTTTTTTGAGACGGAGGGAAGGGACATCTATGCGCACACTGCGGATCAGCTGTTTGAATGTCCCTATAAGCTGTATGAACTGGAGGAACTTTTGCCGGGCGGGTTTATGAGAATATCGAAGTCCACAATAGCGAACCTGGATTATATTTATTCCATCACCAGGAACCTGACGGCTTCCAGTGTGGCGGAATTCCTGGGAAGCAGGAAGAGCGTCATGGTGTCCCGGAGTTATTATAAGGCGGTTCTGGAACGTCTGCGTGAAAGACGGCTGAAAGGAAAGACACTGGGTGTTATTTCATAAAGGAATATGTAAAAGTAAATCAAGATTTAATAACATGCAAAAAATATGGATATAAGCTGCAATTGCCTGAAAGAAAACATTGTGGAAAGGAGAGTTTATTATGAAGATGACAAAAAAGATTTTATGGGGGATACTGTTTCTGCTGGCGGCAGTACTGCTTATTGCAGGAAACTTTTATAAGATACCGGTCTCGGATATCTTAATCATGGCTGCAATGGGGATTTTTCTGGTAGAGGGGATCATTCACCACAATTTTGCACTGATCCTGTTTCCCCTTGCCATAATCCTGATTATAAACAGGGAGCGCCTGGGGATCCCGGAGCTCAGACCCTGGTCTGCCCTGGTGGCCGCGCTTTTCGGAAGCATAGGGTTGAGTGTGCTTTTTCCACATAGAAGGACACATTTGGGAAAGGTGGTCGATAGGAGGGTAGACTGGAATGAGAAGCAGGGAAACATTGCGGAGGAGATCGTACAGGAGGGGGTCGGTGATAAAGTAACCCTGGAAAACTCTTTTGGCAGTACGGCAAAATATTTTAACGGTGAGATGCCTAAAAAAGTACGTCTGGAAAACAGCTTTGGCAGTATGGTGGTTTATTTCGACAACGCGGTGATGCAGGAGCACCAGGCACAGGTCCGGGCTGATTCCGCCTTTGGCAGTATCGTGCTCTATATACCTGCTGCCTGGAAGGTGGTGATCAAGGGAGATTCCGCCTTTGGCAGTATCAGGGAGTTAGGAAAATGCAGTATGGAAGGGGAAGATGTTTTGGAGATCAAGGCTCAGGCATCCTTCGGGGAAATAAAGATAAAATATATTTAAGAAGCAGATGGATAATATATGATCCAAAACTTGATAAAAAAGCGGTTTTGGGTTAAAATATTATCCATGAGCACATATTATTTTTTGAAGTCCCCGAATGAAATAAACATGGGAATCGCGGCGAGGATGAAAAGGAGGAGAAAGGAGAGGAAATTATCACAGGTGCAGCTGAGTGAACGGGCTGATGTCAGTCTGGGATCGCTCAAGAGATTTGAACGCACCGGGGAGATATCATTAACCTCACTTGTCAAACTCGCTTTTGCTTTGGAATGTGAAGATGATTTTGAGAAGTTATTTTCCAGAAAGGGCTACTTGTCTATCCAGGAGGTAATTGATGAACAATTATAAGACGCTCCACGTGTTTATGGAAGACCAGAAAGTCGGCACGCTTGCCATGGCAAAAAACCACGTGGTTGCCTTTGCGTATGATGACCAGTGGATCAACACAGGGTTTTCCATCAGTCCACTTTCACTGCCGTTGGAAAAGAGGGTTTTCCTGCCAAAGGGCTATGAGCCCCTTTGAAGGCCTTTTCGGCATTTTTTCAGACAGCCTGCCGGATGGATGGGGACGCCTGCTGGTGGATCGTTTATTGGCGAGGGAGCACATTGATCCGGCAGGGGTCGATAGCCTGAACAGGCTGGCCATCGTCGGGGCGTCAGGAATGGGAGCGCTGACTTATCAGCCGGAGAATCGGCTGAATACCGGCATGACGGATCTGTCCCTGGACCAGATCGCAGTGGAGTGTGGGAAAATTTTTGAGACCAGGTCTTCGGAGAACCTGGATGCTCTGTTTGAGATGGGTGGTTCCTCCGGAGGCGCGAGCCCCAAAGTGTTCTATGAGATGGAGGGAGAGGAATGGATCGTTAAATTCCCGGGATCCATGGACGACCCCGAAATAGGGCAGCAGGAGTACGCATACTCCCTGTGTGCGAAAAAATATGGTATCGAGATGCCGGAGACAAGGCTGCTGCCGTCGAGAATGAATTCCGGTTACTTCCAAAAATTTTTCTTTCCTGTATTATGGGGATCGGTGGCATCTGTCTCCTGCCTATGACCTGACTTACAGCAATTCCATAGGCGGTGAACACGCCACTGCCGTGGACGGGAACGGTTTAAACCCGGGAATGGGGGATTTGCTGCAGGTGGCAGGGAAGATAAAGATGGACCGAGGGAAGGCGAAGGGAATCGCATTGGATATACAGGAGATCGTAAGGTCGGATCTTGGAAGATTCCTAATAAAATAGCAATAGCAATTATCCCCGCGGGCAATGCGGTTAAGTCCTGAGACTTTACTTGACGAATGCCGCGGGGTGTTGATTTCAAGGGAATAAAATGTAAACGCTTACAATGTTCTGAAATAGATAAAAATTTAACTTTCCCAAAAGCTATTGATACTATTTGATAAATAATGTAGAATAAAGGAAATTAGTTTGTGTGAAAAGCACAATAAAATGTAAATGCTTACATAGAATTTACAGAAGCAGATACATGAACTGTTACCGAAACTATTCTATTATGAAGAGGAGAAAAGAATGAGCCGACTGAAAATCGCAACACCCAATACGGCACAGCTGACGGTAGAGCGTCTGTACAAAGACCTGGAACGACGCATCATTGCCAGCCCTCCCGGACTGTGTCCCGTGGACCTGCAGCTGTCCTTCTTAAAGTTGTGCCACGCCCAGACCTGCGGCAAGTGTACGCCCTGCCGTGTTGGCCTGGGGCAGCTTCAGAATCTGCTGGAGGACGTGCTGGAAGGAAGAGCCAGCTTAAAGACCCTGGACCTGATCCGGGAGACAGCAGCCAACATTATGGATTCCGCCGATTGCGCCATCGGCTATGAGGCGGCTCACATGGTCCTGACCGGCATGGAAGGTTTTATGGAGGATTACAAGCATCACATTGAACACGGAAAATGTTCCTGCCATATCACCCAGCCCGTGCCCTGTGTGGCACTGTGCCCCGCGGGTGTGGATATTCCCGGCTACATAGCCCTGGTGAGGGAGAAGAGATACGCGGATGCGGTGAAGCTGATCCGCAAGGACAATCCTTTTCCCACGGCCTGCGCCCTGATCTGCGAGCATCCCTGTGAGGCGAGATGCCGGCGCAATATGATCGACAGTTCCATCAACATCAGGGGCTTAAAGCGTATGGCGGTGGACAATGCCAGGGCAAATACGGTTCCCGTGCCGGAGAAAGCGGAGAGCACCGGCAAGAGGATCGCCATTGTGGGCGGCGGTCCCGGCGGACTTTCCGCAGCCTATTATCTGGAGCTGATGGGACATCACGCGGTGGTCTTTGAGGAGAAGAGTAAGCTGGGGGGTATGCTGCGTTATGGCATTCCCAGCTATCGTTTCCCCAGGGAGCGGCTGCAGGAGGATATCGACGTGATCCTGTCCACCGGCGTGGAGGTCAGACTGAATACCAGGATCGGCAACGGCGAAGGGGAGATCCCTTTTGAAAAGCTGCGGGAAGAGTTTGACGCCGTGCATGTTGCCATCGGCGCCCATACAGATAAGAAGATCGGTATTGAGGGGGAGGATTCCCATGGCGTCATCTCCGCTGTGGAAATGCTCCGCAATATCGGGGATGAAAACATGCCCGACTTTAAGGATAAGACGGTGGTGGTGGTAGGCGGCGGCAATGTGGCCATGGACTGTACCCGTTCCGCCATCCGCCTGGGAGCGAAGAAGGTAGGCATTGCCTACAGAAGACGGCAGGACGATATGACAGCCCTTCCCGAGGAAGTGGAAGGAGCTATCGCAGAGGGCGCAGAGCTATATGCGCTGAAAGCCCCTCATAAAATAGAAGCGGATGAGGACGGCAATGTGACGGCGCTCTGGGTGGAGCCCCAGATCATCGGCCCCATCGACGCATGGGGCCGGGCAAGACCCATTCAGGCGGATGTGCCCCTGATGCGGATTCCCTGCGATGTGGTGGTGGTTGCCATCGGTCAGGGCATTGAGACGCGCCATTTCCAGGAGGCAGGCCTTTCCGTGAAGAGAGGCACCATCTCCGCCATGAGCGACAGCGAGGTAAAGGATGTGCCCGGTGTGTTTGCGGGAGGCGACTGTGTGACAGGGCCGGCTACCGTGATCCGTGCCATTGCTTCCGGCAAGGTGGCGGCGGCAAATATTGACGAGTATCTGGGGTATCATCACGTGGTTCCCTGTGACGTGGAGATCCCGCCTGTGCGCTACGAGGACAAGGAGCCCTGCGGCAGAATCCAGCTTTCCGAGAAGGAGGCCGGGGACAGGAAGAAGAATTTTGATGCCTTCGAGTGCGGCATGACAGAGCAGGAGGCCTGTCAGGAGGCAGGGCGCTGCCTGCGCTGTGACAAGTATGGTTATGGAAGTCTGAAAGGAGGACGTGCGGCAATATGGTAAATCTTACGATAGATGGTCTTGGCGTTTCCGTTCCCGAGGGAACAACCGTTATGAAAGCGGCGCTGGAGCTGGGCATTGAGATACCCCATCTCTGTTTTCTGGAGGGGATCAATGAGATAAGCGCCTGCAAGGTCTGTGTGGTGGAAATGCAGGGCAAGGATAAGCTGATCACCGCCTGCAACAGCCCTGTGGAGGAGGGAATGGTGATCTATACCAATTCCCCCAAGGTACGCCGTGTGCGCCGATCCAATGTGGAACTGGTGCTGTCCCAGCATGACTGCCATTG
>CANDMD010000156.1 GCA_947385725.1 uncultured Lachnospiraceae bacterium
AAGCCTGGGCGGAATCCTTCTTCTGGTGGTGTCATCCATGGTTCTGACGCGGTCGCCGGAGCAGGCCGCAAGACTGTACTTTCCAGATGGAGATTATAAGGTCTATCTGTCCTCGGAGCAGCCGGAGGAAGAAGTCATGGCTGCCGGCAACCCGCTGAATGAAGAGCTGCGGCAGGAGATCCTCTCTGTGGACGGGGTGAGAAATGTGTTGGTTGCCCGCCGGTCCCTGCACGCAAGATTCGGAACTGCCGCAAATATGGGGGCGGGTATGTGCGACATGCTGACGGACACAAACCGTCCGGATGTGGAAGCTGCACTGGTATCCGGCGCAATGCCGGCGGACTCCCACAGTATCCTTCTGGGGGCAAGTTATCAGAGAGACCTTGGGGATATAGATACAGGAGAGCCCATTGAACTGGCCTTGGGTCAGGAAACCGTGACAGTTACCATATCCGGCGTGTTTGACATGGCGAAGATCACAAATGGGCATGGCGCGCTGGCCATGGATGGGGCTGCCCTGTTCGCACCGGAAGAGTTGTTTTTGGAACTCCATCCCGAAATCGAAAGCTTTGACTATTCCTGGAGCATTGCCAGCGACCCGCAAAAAGCAGAGTCTGTGGAAAGCAGCCTGCAGGAGATGGTATCCGGCCGCAGCAATCTTGGGCTGGATGCCATAGCCACGCATATCGAATATGAGAAATTGCAGAGCGGCATTATTTTCGGAAGTATGCGGGCGATTTCCTGGCTGATCTTCCTGTTTGGCGTTGTCAACCTGATCAACACGACACTTTCCAATCAGATGTCGAGAAAGCGGGAAAACAGTATTATGCGTTCCGTTGGACTGACCCGTAGGCAGCTGTGTAAATTGAATATCATTGAGGGAATGTGCTATGTGTGTGTTACGGCGCTGGCGGTGACGGTTGTGGGACTGCCCGTCTCTGTGGCAATATGTGCGGAAATCAGCAAAAGATCCTTTGCAGGCAGAGTGGTTCCGTACCGGTTCCCTTTCCTGGAAATGGGACTGTTCCTCCTGGTGCTGTCTGGCATGGAGGTGATTCTGTCCGTCTGGATGATCCGCAGACAGAGAAAGCAATCCGTGACCGAACAGATGCGGAGCCAATGAGAAAATGTATTTTGCAGCATCCGAATTGCATTTCACAGCATCCGGACGGCATGTCGCGGCAAGCAGATTGCTTTGGCGCTCCGGGCAAGCTATAATAAAGTGTCTGCCTTGACGGTGGTGAGGAGGTGGTGCATTGATCCATATTGCAATCTGCGATGATGAAAGATGTATGTCCGACCATATAAAGGCCCTGGTCTCCGATTTCTTTCGTAAGAAAAACAGGGAGATAACCATAAAGTCCTTTTCCTGCGGCGAAGAACTGCTAAAATATGACGGACAGATAGATATTCTGTTTCTGGATATCCAGATGAAGGGCATGGATGGCATGGAAACGGCAAGGAGGCTGAGGGCAGAGAAGTTTCGGGGATTCCTGATCTTCATCACGGTGCTGAAGGAGATGGTATTTCAGTCTTTTGAGGTGCAGGCCTACGATTATCTGGTAAAACCGGTGGAGGTGCAGCAGTTTGAGAAAACCATGGAGCGCCTTTATGTTTCCATGAGCAGTGCTGGCGAAGACAGCCTGCTCGTGCAAAAGGGATATGAGAGCCGTATCATCCGGAAGGACGATATTGTTTTCTGTGAAATCATAGACCGGAAAATATACCTGAACCTGGCGTCGTCGGAGGTCGTTGATTATTATGAGCGGATTGAAAATCTGGAAACGAAGCTGGATGACCGGTTTTTCCGGTGCCACAGGAGTTATCTGATCAACCTGAAGCATTTGAAAGGCTATAAGAACGGGATCGCATCTATGGATAACGGCAGTGAGATCCCTGTGTCACGGCTGCGAAGTAAGGAGTTTTCCGGTGTTGTTCTGCAGTATATGAAGAATATGTAGAATATGAAAGATGCGCAGAATATGCAGGATGTGTAGAATATACAAGATAGGTAGAATGTGCAAGATGTGTAGAATATGAAGAAGATATAGAATATGCAGGAATGGACTCTATGGAAATGTTTTATCAATACATTATGGCAGGCGTTCAGGTTTTTTTTGGTTTTTATTTTTTTATAAGATTTTTGCAAAAGAAAATGAAACCTTATTTCTATTTCCTGTTTGGAGGATGTGCAGTCTTTCTTATTTGCTTTGCGGCGGGCAGGACATTTGTCGAACTGGTGATATTTGCCCTTTCGCTTGCGGCAGCCGGGATCTTTGTCTGCCATGCAGACTGGAGGTCTGCCGCCTTATATGCTGTTTTGACGGTGGAGGTCATGCAGCTCAGCTATGGAATCGTGAAATCCCTGCTGAGCATCCTGTATCCATATCTGTCCGCGTATGAGCAGAATACGGTGGGATTTTTGTTTATGTTTTTAGGGGAACTGGCAGCGCTTCTCCTGACCTGGTTCTGCTATGTCATGGTACAGCGCTATTTCCCTGACGAATTGCAGGTTTATAGCCCTTGTCCGCCTCAGCGGACGTTTCTTCAGAATTTGAAAGCGTTTTTCATAAAGAATCATCGCTATGAAGCCGTGGAGAAGCAATATATTCTTCTGGCCTTCATTCCGGTCCTGATGATATTTATTATGGATGAATATATCAATTCCTTCATATATGGCATGGTGGTCACTTATGGTGACGGCGTAGAAACTACTCTGTATACAAACCATTATCAGATGCTGGCGATACAGCTTTTGGGGATGGGCAGCCTGTTCTGCATTTTGTTCGCCTGTAAGAAGCTGCTGCAGAACCTTCGTCTCAGCACGGAATTGAAACTGCTGGAACAGGAAGAATATTCCCTGAACCAGTACGTGGAGGAGGCCAAGGCCCGCTATGAAGAGACAAAGTCATTCCGCCATGACATAAGGAACCATATTACAGTGGTAAAAAAGCTTTTGCAGGGCGGGAAACTGGAACAGGCCATAAACTATATCGAGGACATGGACGATATGGCGGAAACAATGTCTTTTCCGTGCAGTACCAATAATCCGGTAGTGGATATCCTGGTGGGAAATAAGCTGGGGCTCGCAAAGAGCATGGGGATCCGCGCCGACTGTTCCCTCCTTCTGCCGTATCCCTGCGGCCTGCGGGACATTGATATCTGCGTTGTGCTGTCAAATGCCCTGGACAATGCCATCTATGCGTGTAAAAACATGGATGCCGGCACAGAAAAGTATATCCATGTGTCAGGACGGATGCAGGGAGATTTCCTTATGATGGAAGTCGAGAACAGCTTCCATGGAAAAGGCACATTCAAAAGAGGGACGGGTCTGTCAAACGTAAAAACGGTTGCCGAAAAGTATGGTGGCACCATGAGCATAGGGACAGGAGAGGGAGCGTTTGTCCTTCACGTGCTGCTGATCATCCCGCAACATCCAGGAAGCATCCCACAGCAGATGGATTAACCCGCCGCCTCCTGCGGTCGAAAAAGGAAAGGAGCAGTCATCTGTTAAGGTTGCTGCCCGACAATATCAACTTACAAGGAGGAAACATTTATGGCAATGCAGATCAATGGAAACTATGATCCATCCGGAAGCGGCTACCCAGAGAGGGTGGCGGAAAAGCAGGCCGCAGACAGGGCGGACAGGGCAAAGGAAGGGGACAGAACGGCGGAACCGAAAAGACCCGGCAAACTGCCCGAACCGCAGGATGAGTACATCAGCAGTAAAAAATCGGGGGAAAAACCTACCGGACTTTACCGGATTGGTCAGGATGAGAACGGCGGCCGGAAAATCTTTTATGATGATCCGAAGGCAGAAAGAAATAACCGGGAAGAGCCGAAGGCAGCAGGAAACAACCGGGAGGAGCCGGAGAAATGCGTGGGCGATACGAATGCGGTTGAAAGGGAGATCAGAAAGCTGAAGGAGAAAAGGCAGCAGCTGGAGCAGCAGATTCATTCCGCTTCCGGGGATGAAAAGAAAATCCGGGAACTGAAGAATAAACTGGCGCAGGTAGAACAGGAATTGAGCCGGAAGGACAATGATACCTACAGGCGGCAGCACACTGCTTTTTCCCAGGTGGAATGAGACGGAATTTTTTCAAATGGAAGGGAGACGCTGGTTTTATCAGCGTCTCCTTAAGTCCAACTCGAATGTTCCTTTCAGGCATTGCCTAATTGACTGATATGGGTAGGGGTATAAAAATGAATCAGAAAAAGTGGTTTCAAATTGTGTCGATTTATTGTATCATATACACGGTAATAACGTGGTTGAGCAGCATTCTATATCTTTGCAGCGGTATTTACGAGGATCCAAGCGGTAATTGGCACGAATTGGACAGAGCCATGATTCTTCTGATCGGTGTGGCAGCATTTGAATTGTGTACGAAGCTGCCTGTCAGACCCATGATCCTGAGATATGTGGCTGCATATATTCCTTCCCAGCTGCTGGCTTTCGCATACGTCTGGTTTACGGGACTGCGGGAGCCCCTGGCGAGAACGGCATACAGGGATATCTGGATCAATTTTACATGTCTCTTTGTGCTGTTGTGTCTGATCAGTGCCGCTGTCCATGTCTACAGGAAAAAGAAAGGGAAAAAAGAAGAAACACGAAATGAAAATCCCTAAAAATCCAATTAAACTATATTTATGTCTCATTTTTATTGTTTGTTATGGACTGGGAATTCTTGAGTTGGTGACCGGAACAGGAAAGTTTTATCATTTCCTGGGTATTTCCTTTACCTTTTTCCCTGTGGTCATGGCGTTCTTTACACGCCGTATGACAGGTGCGCAGGGAAAGTTCCGCCTTTCCCTGAAAGTCTGGAAGGATGCAAAGTCCTGGCTGTTTTCGGCACTTGTGCCGGGAATATTGATTGCGCTGGGAGCGGCTTTGTATTTTCTCCTTTTCCCGGATGAATACAGCGGAATTTTCCGGTATGGAATGCTTTTAGGTACAGATGCGGAGCTTGTGGTCAGATCCCCGCTGCTTTTCGCATTGGTATGTGTCGTTATAGCTGCGGTCATGATACCGGTACAACTGCTTGAATTAGGGGAGGAAATCGGATGGAGAGGGTATCTTCTCGGGTTTCAGATCGAAAAATACGGCAGACGGAAGGCAGTGTTGATCAATGGAGTGGAATGGGGGGTGACCCATCTGCCCCTGATCTGGTTTGGGTTTAATTACAGCCTGGACAATCCGGGAGCGCCTTATACAAACATGGCGATGATGCTGGTGGTATGCGTGGTCATGGGAATCCTTTTTTCCTATATCACAATACGGACGGGAAACTGTATGTATGCGGCGGTCATGCATGGAGTTGTGAATGTGATTGGCGAACTTCCGGTCTATATGACCCATGATATGGAGAGCGGCCTGTTGGGACCGAACCCTACGGGATTGATCAC
Organism: uncultured Lachnospiraceae bacterium; assembly: GCA_947385725.1. GTDB lineage: Bacteria > Bacillota > Clostridia > Lachnospirales > Lachnospiraceae > Acetatifactor. Next base: position 5,404 of record CANDMD010000156.1, read on the forward strand.
GATTTCGTTTATGGCGGTGTTTTCGCTTCTGTTGCCTGTGAAAATGAAGGATAAATGATATTTGCAGGGAAATGCAGTCTGGACAGGAGAGATAAGTCAATGAGCAAATATGACGCTTTGTGGGAATACGTGCAGAAAACCGGAAAGGAATCTTTTCGGCTGACCTTTGAGGAAATACAGGAGATTGCAGAAATACCAATCGACCATTCTTTTCTCAAATACAAAAAAGAATTGACGGATTACGGTTATCAGGTGGGGAAGATATCCATGAAAGAGCAGACGGTGCTTTTTCATAAAATCACGTTATAGACAGTAAATGGTAGTATACGGAGGTGGAAAATTTTGGATCTTGTAAAACTGACACACGAAAATCTGGATCAGGAACACATCTGCTGTGCCATATCCAACAATAAGGATATTCAGGTAATGTCCAAAAAGAACTGGCTTAAGGACAGGCTGGACGAGGGACTCGTGTTCTGCAAGGGCAATGTCCGGGGGAAATGCTTTATTGAGTACATTCCAGCGGAATATGCGTGGGCGCCCGTCGAGGCGGAGGGCTATATGTATATCGACTGCCTTTGGGTATCCGGGCAGTTCAAGGGGCATGGATATTCGAACCTCCTGCTGGAGGCCTGTATCGAAGACAGCAGGGCGAAAGGGAAAAAAGGGCTTGTGGTCCTATCCTCCGAAAAGAAGATGGGGTTTCTCTCCGATCCGAAATATATGGGATATAAGGGATTTCAGACGGCGGATACGGCAGAGCCTTATTTTGAACTGTTGTATCTGCCCTTTGAGGAAGGGGCGGAGATCCCCCGTTTCCGGGACACGGTGCGCAGGCATGAATCCCTGCCGGAAGGATTTGCGCTCTATTACACGGATCAATGCCCCTTTACGGCGAAATATGTCCCCCTGCTGGAAAATATGGCAAAAGCCAGGAATGCGGCGTTTCAGTCCATACATATCCAGACAGGCAGGGATGCGCAGAATGCGCCCTCGCCGTTTACCACCTTTTCCCTTTTCTATGACGGACAGCTTGTGACCCATGAAATCCTGTCGGAGAAGAAATTTGATAAAATCCTGTCGGAAAAGGGGTTGTAGACAGGTTTTGAAAGAAGGTCCGCTGAAGCGGACAGGGAGGTAAAATGATGCGTCATATATACATTCGTGGAATCATCGGTCTCGTCTGGCTGGTCGCTGCTGTGGTATGCGGTGTATCCGGCAGCTTCCAGATGATGGGACTATACCTTGTTCTGGCAGGTGTATTCCTGTATTCCGCTTACGCGGCATGGAAGAAAGAAAAAGACGGAAAAGGGGGCAGATAATATGGGTGTGCCGCTTTTGACCGTAAAGAATTTATGCGCCTGGTACAATGTTGACTCAGAAGGGCTCTTGATTCCATGCGCGCTGAAGCGCACGAAATCATGGTACAGCGCAGGGAAAACGGTGCTCTCGGACTTTTCGTTTGAACTGGCAGAACAGGAGGTGGCGGGACTGATCGGGCTGAACGGAGCCGGAAAAACCACATTCCTGAAGGTGCTATCCGGCCTTCTTCCCACCTTTCGCTCAGAGGATATCTGCTTTTGTGGTTCCCCTGTGGATTTCAGGAAGCGGGATTTTAAACGCTGCCGCTATACCGTATTTGCCGAGGACAATTCCTTTTCGTATTTTACATTCCGGGAGTACCTCGCATATGTATGCTCCGCCTATGGCAGGGAAGTGCCTGATGTGTCGGAATTGATAGGGGGCTTTCGCTTTGAAGCGTATGCGGATACCCTGTTAAAGGAACTGTCAACCGGCAACCGGAAAAAGGCGTTCCTGATCACGGCTTTTGCCCTGAAACCCCGCCTGCTGCTTCTGGATGAGCCGGTAAACGGCCTGGATTTCCAGAGTACGGAGTACCTGTATCAGCAGATTTCAGGATATAAGGAGCATGGAACCGTCCTCTTTTCCTCCCACATCCTGGAGAGCATCACGCTGACCTCCGACAGGGTATTCGTCCTGGAGGAGGGGAAGATCCGGCAGACATTTGAACGCGGGCAAATCAATGCCGCGGATATCAGGGAGGCGCTGCGCGATGAAAATGACGGGTAAGGCTTTTTCCAGGAAGCTGTTCGGGGCGAAATATGAGAGGCTGCCCCGGACTTTTCTGGTGGATCTGATTGTATTCTGGGGATTGTACATTGCCGGGTTCAGGGTGCAGGTCGCGCCCTCTGTCCGGATCTTAATGATAAGCGCCTTTACCGCCGGGGTGATGTGGCAGGCGCTTTCCTCCAAAGATACCGCCGCAGAACTGCGGCATATGCTGATGCTGCCTTATGACCGCCGGGAATTCGTCTTTTCCTATGTGGCGGCGCTGGGCGCCTATGCGGTGCTTACAAAGGCTGGGCTGCTTCTGGCGGTTCTGCTGGCTGTCTCTGCCTGGGAGCCCATGGAGGTCCTGGGGATGACCATCTGCATGATCCATGCAGTGCTTGTGGCTGCCGCCGTCTATTCCCTGAGAAAATATTGGTTGGTTGCTGGCCTTTGGGCTGCTGTCATGGCAGCTGTCATTTTACTGTTCGGAAGTGAGCCGTGGCTGGTTCCGCTGCTGTTTGTGAACGGACTGTTTGCCGTCCTGGTTTTAGGGAGGGCGGATGGATATGACTTTTACCGGTGGGAGAGTGGGAAAAGCCATGTCATAAGGCAGAGAAAAAATGCTTCCCTGTGGCGCTATTTTTTCCGCTATCTGGGCTGCCACAAAAATTATCTGCTCAACACCGCAGTGATGTGGTGCGTGGCCGTGGTTCTGCCTTATTTTCTGGGCGAAATAGACGGCCTGTCCGTGTTGCCTGTAGGCTTTGCGGTCTTATCCTTAAATACGCCCGTCTGTATCCTGCTGTCCTGTGACCATGACCTGGAGCAGGCGGTCCGTTTCCTGCCCGGACAGAAAAAAGCGTTCTGCATTCCGTACTGCCTGTTTCTCTTTTTGTGCAATATGGCCGCGGACGTGATCTTCCTTTGCAGCTGGCAGATACAGCGCGGCGGCGTCACGGCGATGATGGCTGCGGGGGCTGTTTTCTTTGCCCTACAGAGTGCGGTCCTGTCGGTGCTGCTGGAATGGTTTTACCCCATCCGGGGCTGGAAGATCGAGAGTGATCTGTGGCACCATCCGCGGAAATATGTGGTCCCTGCGGTGATGCTGCTGCTTGCGGGAGCCGTCTCCGCCCGGCTTGCGCTGCTGCCCGGCCTGCTGTGCCTGCTGGCGGTTGAGGCTGTTGTTTTATACGCGGGGGCGTACAGATAAAAAAGCGTCCCTGCGTGACGCTTGCAAGTTCGCCCGGCGAACTTGTGAATGCATGCGCCTGACGGCGCAGTTTCCTATAAGGTAAAAAAAACATTTCCTGCTCAATTATACGAGGAGTGTAGTATCATGAAAATTTTGCTGGTGGAAGACGATGTGGAGATCAGCACCATGTTAAAAAACTTTCTGGGCACGGAAAACTATGAAGTGGTCACCGCTTCGGACGGGGAAAGCGCCTGCGAGACGTTTTTTTCGGATACGTTCAGCCTGGTGCTGCTGGATCTGATGATACCCCGGATAAGCGGCATGGAGGTCATGGGGAAGATCAGGGAGTCCAGTACCGTGCCCATTATCATCCTGTCGGCAAAGGATACGGATTCAGACAAAACCCTGGGGCTGGGGTTGGGGGCGGACGATTATATCACGAAACCATTTTCCGTCACGGAGGTGCTGGCGCGCATCAAGGCCAATATCAGGAGAAATACACAGTATGACGCGGCGGCTTCCGTGGGGCAGCCGGTTCTTACGAAAGGCGCCCTGACGATGGACCTGAATGATTATTCTGTAAAAAAGGACGGAACCCGTATCGA
>CANDMD010000157.1 GCA_947385725.1 uncultured Lachnospiraceae bacterium
GATCCTGAACTGTGACTGGAGTTCAGACGTGTGCTCTTCCGATCTATCCAAAGAGGCAAAAAACCTTTCCAGCACATCCTGGTAGGATTCCCCTCCCGGCGTCCTATGGCAGCGTTTGTCAGACTCCCATTCTTTCAGTTCATCCTGATACAGGGTCGCTATTTCCTCCCAGGTATGTCCCTCAAATAATTCAAAATTCATTTCCTCCAATCCGGAAACCGTCTCCACCGGCACATGGTATCCCGCCCCGACTATCCTGGCTGTTGTCAATGCCCTTTTTTGACGGCTGCTGTAGATCCGGCATAGATCAATATTATCTTTTTTCAGGTTCTGATAGAGGCGTTCTGCCTGCCTTATACCATTCTCGTTCAAAGAAGTATCCGTTGTCCCCTGTACCCTTTTCGCAATATTCCAATCGGTCTCCCCATGCCTTGCAAGGTAAATGTCCATTACCGTTTTTCTCCTTCGATTGCCTGTTTCCAAAAAGCTCTGCTTATTGTGTTTCCTTAATCCGCTTTCGTGCATAGCTTCTGACCTCATAATTAGTGTCATACAGGCACTCCCGCAAAAGTTCCTCCGTTACCATATGTCTCCGCCCCATTTCCCTCACGATATATTCTCTGCACATCGAGCATAGGGTGTGCTCATAAAGGTATGGCAGCAGTTCCTTCGGGGCTGCTTTTATCCCTTTTGTTTTCAACAGATCAAGCACCGTAGAGTATACTCCATGCCAGTCTTCCCTGTCATCATAGGTGACGGGAATGCTCTTTACCAGCCTGGCAAGCAATTCCCTGTCTTCCTTCTGATAATGATTCGCCAGCAGGGAAACCGCCTCTGAAACGTTCCCTTTCCCTTCCGCCAGTTCCAGCGCAAACTGATGTACTTTTTCATGGCGCACGTTTTCCAGGGCGTAAAATGCCGCCTCCCTCAGTGTTTCATCTCCTGCCCTGGCATCCTGGATCAGCGGCTCCGGCGACAGGGGAAAGGGACAGTCCGAACCAAAAATAAAAAGCAGTTTTGCCCTCTCCAGGGAATCTTGTTCCGTCAGATATCTTTGTGCCAGGACAGAGAGCGCTTCTGTATTTCCCGTTTTCTTGATCCATGCGCGAACCCTGAGTCCCAGTCTCCGAACCTGCCAACCCGAGCATCCCGACTCCTGGTCCCTTTTCTTCTCCTCATCAATGCTTTTCAGCATGTCTTCCGTTGTCTGCGGAACAGGCTGACGGGATTTTTCCCTTGACATTTCAGTGTCTCTCGCTATTCCATCCTCGAAATACCGGCTTACCGCCGGAGAAGCTTTTGCTCTTTTTGCAAGCAGCTTCCGCACTTTTTCCTTTCCGTAGGTTCGCTCGCAGTGCATGAAAAGCCATTCGAAGGAACACTCCAGCAGAGGATTTTCCATCATGAGAGTGCCGATATCTTCCGCAATCTTATCAGCATAGAGGACAAGCGGCTGTGCGGCAATGTCGACCATCGATATGCAAAGAGTCTCAAAATCATCGCCTTCCGGCAGTGTACCGTCTTTTCCGCGCTTTTCCTTACTCCTCAATATTCCATACAATTCCTCATATTTTCTTGCCAACGCCATAAACGCTTCTCTATGCCCCTCCTGCGCGAACAGCCCCAGCAGCTCACAGTAATAGGAAAATGCCCATCCGCCATTTGGGCGGTACTGCAGCAGCTTCTGAATCACAGCCTCCACAAAGGAGTTTTCCTCCTGGAACCGGCGCACCAGTTCCCGCATATACCATGCCCTTGTGCCCTCGCATTGAGTATCATAAGAAAGATCATGTGTACATCCCCACAGGACAACCTCGCGATACCATTCCGTGTCCTCCGTGCTTTCCAGCTCCAAAACACACCTTCCAAGACCACGCATCATGGCCTCCCTGAATCCCTTTTTTGTCACCCGCCATCCTCCTGTCCTGGAAACCTTATACCCCTGTCCCCGGAAAGCCTCATTCTCCCGTCCCCGAGAAGCCTTGTCTTGTTCCACTGCGCCTGCGATTATTCCAGTCCGCTTCCGTCCAATATCTCCATAACCTTATCAAATTTGCTGCTGTAATATTTCTTACTTTCCTCAGATAATTTCCGATAACTTCTGATCAGCTTGTTTTTTACAAATTCCCGGCCGCCTTCCAGATCCATCCCTTTCTCAACAAACGCTAAATACAACAGACCGGGCACATTATCAAAATGCGATATGGCATCGGCGTCTGCCACACACAATTCTTCCATGCTGCTTTTCTCAAGGCACATACTCCCCCTGTGGTTTCTAATGCACCTCTGTATTAATTTTGTCTTCTCATTGTCATAACCATAGCCTTTTAAAATATCCTCGGCCATTTGTGCACCATGAATATGATGCTGTTCATACAGACTGTAATCCGTAATGGAGGCAATGTCATGCAGCCATGCCGCTATCATTACCACTTCCTTGTCCGCCCCATATTGTCCTGCAAGTATTTCCGCATTTTTTACTACAGTCTCAATATGATAATAGCACCCCATTCCAAATTTGTTTGTTTCTTTTAAACACCGACCGTATATTTCTTTCTGAAGCCCTGCCAAAATATCTTCCCGCATATTTCCTTCCTTATCTATCGCAATCCTGCCATATGCCACACTGTCGTTTCACAAATTGCAGGTGCTCGATTTCAACGCATTTATGGCTTGGATATCCAATCCCTCTCCGGCAAAAGAGACCACATCATGGTGATTAAAACCTACAATCCATTTGTATTTCTTTGAAACAAGATAATAGTCCGGCAAGCCCAGATCCAACCAAAAAGTTTGATTTAACAGCGTAAGTATCTTTATTAATTCGGGAATATAACTCTCAAAAATCCTGAATTTTTCACCAATATACCAGTCACCTCCGCAATCTATCAGGAAATATACCATTTCCTCTCGTGGTACGATCTGAGACAGCTGCTGAAACCATGTCCTATAATCGACCGGATAACAGCCCAAATGTTTTTTCATGACTTGGGGACTATATCCATTTGTATTTGCCCAATGCAGCCCGTTTTTCCATGTCTTTAATCAAATAACAGCACTCCTCACATTCTCCAAGCCCCTCCAACATTTTTATATATTCAGGATCAATTTCTTCTTTTGTCTCGTCGGGCAGATACTCGCCCATCTCAGGATCATTCCATATGCGATAGACCCATAAAGCGTCTTCTTTCATAAATCCCCGCAGCATGAGCCTTGAAGTCTCAATCGGTTTGATTTTCATTCCGGTTCCCTTTTCCTGTCAGAATATTGTTATTATTTGCATGTCCTGCCAGCCAGACAGCAATGCAGAATCTGACACAATTATATTTTCAATTATACTCGTGAACGCATTTAATTGCCGCTTTCACCTCTGGATTACCGATGCGTTCACTCGTTATACTGTGCAGACGGCAGTTAATTACGTTTGTGGGTATAAATTTTTTTCACTCTCAAATGAGCAAAACGTGGATGCGTAGGCAGACGCAGAAGCATGTAAGCGTGGGGTTTGTGAATATGAAAGTCAGGAAAATCACAGAACAAGTCCATCCCAAAGTTCATACGCCTTTTCCCAGGCAGCAACAGAAAAAGGCCGCTGCACATCTCCTGTCCTTGCGGCATATTCTTCTGCAAATCTTAAAAAGAAAGATATATGTTCCCTCCTTGTTTTCAATTCCCTGACAACCACCTTGCTCCAGACATTTGCCCGGACATATTGATCACTTTGCCGCAGGATTTCAATGTATTCGTCCACCTGAAACGGAACACGCCTTTCCTCTACCACGATATTATCCCTATCCGAAATATCAAGAACGGTATAAGGAATACCCGCATCTATACAGTCCAAAGGCAATCCGCAGGAACCGGGATTGATTAAGATTTTTCTGCCGTCATCTGTTCGATAATGCCACTGAATATGTGAGTGTCCAAAAATGTATATCCCATTTTCCAGTTCACCCAAAGTCCTTTGAAACTGCTGATCCTCATCAAGGTACTTATAGATATCAGCATGAAAGACCTCCTGTGTAATCCTTCTGTCCTTATACCTCATGGCAACCTTCGCAGACGCCCATTCCCTGTGTTCGCAATCCGCTATGAACGCTTCGGATGAATGCGCTATATACAATGTGATGCCGCGAAAGACAAGCTCCATCTGTTCCGGCAATGACAGTAAATAATCCATATTGTCAGGACTTATTTTCTGATAGCAATAATAAGAAATCTGCATCTGCCCGTCAGTCCAGGTGCTCTGGTCTTTACCGGCCAGTCTTTCCAGATAACTCTCTTCATTCCCGCGTATACTATATTGCTTATCCAAGTTTCTGATTCTGGAGATACACTGATCCGGATATGGATTGCTGAGACAGTAATCGCCGGCAAAAATGAAGCTGTCAATATTGCTTTTTTCGGCATCTGCAATTATGGCATTTAATGCCGGCAAATTGCCATGTATATCTGAAACAATTGCAAATTTCATAAATTTCTCTCCTGATAATCATCTGTTTCCCTGCCTGTCAATGGACATGATATAAATCTGGCATGGATTCCGTTCATCCCACAAGGTTGGAAGAACCTCCAATTCCTGGAACCCAAGTGAAAGGTAGAATCTGTTGGTGTCATCATAAATATCGTATCTGCCCATCTGGACGGTCTTTACCTGCATGAAAGAATATCCCATCTCCCTGGCTTTTCTGCTGCCTCTTCGAAGAGTTTTCGGCCAATTCCCTGTCTGTGATATTCCCTCAGCACGCCCATTACTGCCAGTTCAACAGTATGCCGGCCGGTTTCTTTCAGATAGAGGAATCCCACAGGCTTATCCCCATCAAATGCGCAGAAGAAAGGCTTCCCGCTGCTGTCAGAACTGTATTCCTCCACGGCTTCCGGAATACCGAACCAATCCGGAAGCTGTTCCAATATACACTTTGTAATACTTTCTTTCATTTGATCACAGTTAATATGCTTTATTGTCATTGTGTCCTCCATTTTGTTATAGGAACACTCTCAGAAACTTCCCTGCACCCATCTTTGCGGCTGATTTTCCGAGACCGCTCTACGGATCCCGCCTGACCTTGATTCCGTTTTCCCGCAAATCATTCCTGAGTTCCTTTATGTCACCATAATACACACAGCCCTTCATGCCCAGGTTTCCCGCGGCCTCTATATTTGCCGGCGAATCATCGATAAAAAAACTCTCCTCGGGCTTGATGGAGAATGTCTTAAAAAAATCAAGGTATGCCTCCGGTTCCGGTTTGAGCAGGCCATGCTCGCAGGAAATCCAGATACCCTTCATATACCGGATCGGCCTGATATCCCGGCTGAATATCCGGAAACGGTGGGAAGTGTTGGACATCAGATACAGATCGTATCCGTTTCTGTGCAATTCCTCCACCAGTTCTTCCATGGGCGGATTGGGCGGCTGCACCATACGGTACTCACTGATGAACCGCTTCACCACAGCGTGCAGATGCTCCGGCACTCTCCTGCATACGGAGTCCGCAGCTTCCTCATCCGTGATCGTTCCCCTGTCCATCTGCAGCCATTCCACCGATCCACAGAGATGATTTTTTATCCAGCGGAAGTCCTCCTCGCTGCCTACGTAACCATAAATGTATTCCCTTGCATTATATACTGTAAGAACATTTCCCATATCAAAAACGATATTTTTAATCATAAATCCCCCTTTATACTCCTGTCAGATCATTCTTTTGTACAGTATCTTATATAGCTCGTAAATTTCAGGTTTACTCCCAGCGAACGCGCCAGATCCGCAATCGTACTGTCGTCATCGTCAGTGAAATGTTACATCCTCTTTAAGCAGGAATGCTTCTTGTCTATTTCAAACCCGTTCTTCTGATAAAAATTCAAGGTACTTTCTTTATTGGAACCGGTTTCCAGAAAAACCTTATAGCATCTGTGTTCCCTGGCGATTTCCGATGCTTTCTCCAGCAATGCCGACGCATATCCCTTATTTCTGTAATCTGCATGCGTCACAACATTTTCAATGACCGCAAAGGGTCTGACATTATGCGTTAAGCTTTCAATGATTGCCATTTGCACAGAAGAAACAATTTTCCCACCTTCTTCCATCACCAGCAAGTACATGTTTTCATCTTTCTCGAACTTCTCAAGAAGATGTTCCCACAAGTTCATATCCTGTTCTTCTTTGGGCGGGAAATGTGTCAGATATTCAAAATATAAAATTTTTAAATCATTTGCATCTGTACGTTTTGCTTTCCTGATATACATGATATTCCTTCCTCCATTCCCAGTTTTTCTTGCTCTGCCGCCAAGTAAAATTTTTCTCGTCTCCTGAATTGGAATCATCGCAATATCTTTTCCCAATCCATTATCTCAGGCTCTATGGATACACCATTCCACTGTCGGCCAACAATCCCCACATCTTCAGGTGTGATAGCCTGATATCCACTTTTTGTCCCGCGTATTTTTATATTTGTCTCTTCTATCTCAACGATACAGTAAAGAGGTGTTCTATATAAAATTACATTCTTTAAAAACGGATATTTATGATGTACATCTTTTGAATAGGCATATGATTCCCTTCCATGCCAAATGTATGATGTGGAGTTAACTGTAAAATATGGAATATTATTTATTGTTTTTAAGTCATTGCCATGATCGTGGCCATTCATGGCCAAAAGAGTTTTATTATTCTCCAATATACTTCTTATTTCCTCTCTATTTACAACCCCTCTAAAAGCAAAATCATTTGCCAGACTATGATGTGAAAAAACCACATATTTCAAATCTTTTTCGGACATTTCTTCCAACAGCCACTCTATTTCACATTGAGGAATGATTGGATATAAATCTGTATTTTTTTTAAAAATATCTTTTTGATACAACATTTCTTTCTGTCCATGAACCATAAAGCAAGTGTTCAATACTATAAACTTTATTCCATCCATAACAAACGAGTAATATGGCTTTCTAATTTCCGCAAAGTTTTTGATCGCTTGCCAATTACTGTTCTCACAATCATGATTTCCTACACAATAATAAAAAGGTATTCCCATGTTATAGAGTTTTCTAACAATCGTTTTATTTTCACTGACAGGGCAACATAAATCCCCAAGAGAAACTACGAAATCCAGATGTAAAGAACTATCACTGCTTTTGTCTATTAATGCGTCAAGACGATTCTCTGCATCAAAAATATGATCATAATGTAAATCCGAAAACGCCAAAAAACGAACCATCACTCGCCACTTTCCTTTTCTTTAATAAATCATTCTCTATTTTCTACATCCAGGTATTTTATGCCCTTTAGATAAAATGCAATTATCACATCTGTTCCGTTTCCTGGCAAAATCTCGTCTTTCGCCTTTACTTGCGATATGGCTCTCCATCACCTATATAAACCGCATTCCCATTAACAAATCCGGAATATCTGTTTATCACGTCAGCGGCATTTCCATGACAATCTCATTCCCGTCCCTGTCGGTCTTCACAAAACCGAATTGCTCATACAGCCTCCTGGCGGCATTGTTCCCTTCAATATAGCACAAGACTACCCTGTCGTACCGGCTCTCCTTCTGCATTTCATCCAACACCAGTTTTACCGCAGCCCTACCATACCCACGCCCCTGGTAACGCTGGTCGATAAACAGTTGGCTGAAATCATAGCTGTCCAGTTCCGGACAGTCATAGTACAGCCCCATACCCACAGGTGTTTCGTCATTATAAACCAAAAAGGCTCGGCTGTTCTGATGCCGATAGGCATAGGCTCTTGCCAACAGAGCCGCAGGATTCGCCACCCAGGTTTTCTGCGACTCAGCCACACTCAATTCCAGTCTCCAGTTATCAGGTGTGATTTCAACGAGACAGACCATTTTTTTCCCTCTTCCTTTTAGCCAGCGGAAGTCCTCCTTGTATTCGTTCAGCTGCTCTTTCCCTCCCCTATAGCTGTTCCTGTTCGCCCTTACTTATGGTACGGCGTCCCGTTATTGATACAGAATGCCCTGTAAATCTGCTCCGCCAGGATCACCCGCATGAGCTGGTGGGGAAAGGTCATGTCCGAAAAGCTGAGCGCCAGGTCAGCCCGTTCCCGCACGGAGCCATGGAGGCCCAGGGAGCCTCCTATCACAAAGACTATATGACTGGTGCCGTTTACCGCCAGTTTCCCCATCCATCCGGCAAATTCCTCCGAGGAAAACTTTTTCCCACCGATCTCCAGGGTACAGACAAAGGCGCCTTCCCGGAGTTTGTCCAGAATACGCCCTGCCTCCTTTTCCCTGATCTGCTCCGTCACGGCAGCGCCCGCCCCCTCAGGGGTCTTCTCGTCCGGCACTTCCACGATTTCCAGCTTACAATATCGGGAAAGCCGTTTCGAATACTCCGCAACGGCTTCCCTGAAAAAACTTTCCTTCAATTTTCCCACACATACGATAGTGATCCTCATTTCCCTTCAAACACCATCCCATATACCTGATCGTCAATAAACTGATCCAGAAAGTCCTGATCCAGATTGACAAACTGGTGGTTCAGTTTCTCCCGAAGATATGCGGTGCGGTTAAAATAGCGCACCTCCTCAGAGTCGTCCGCAATGCCGATCTCCCTGTCTATCTCCTGCCCGTCAAGATTCTGTCTGCACCACTCCAGCATGGTGCTCCGCAGGGAGTTTTCAGACTCTGCCTTTCCGGCAAATATCTTTGCATTCTTCATGGAAACCACGCCGGCTACCACGAACAGGACAAAGATCGCCCCCATGACTCCGTAAAACAAATATGGATTTCCCAGATTGAGGGGAAGTATGCCTGCAATTCCAAGTATCACCACGATCAGTCCCAGAATGCCCACAAACAGTAGCACCCATGCGGAAGACCTGTTTTCATCGGCACGCTGGGAACTGTCCTGATACAGGGAGCCGCTCCTGAAAGCCCTGCGGGCAGTGGCAGCCTCTCTCAGCTGCTCCTCTGCCTCCTCCGCATCAACCTGCTCTCCTGCAGCCTTTCGGGCTTCCTCCGTCCGCCGGTTCTCCTGCACAATGAATACCTGCATCGCACTCAGCGCCTTCTGTTTGCTCCTCCGTTCCACCAGCAGTTCACAGAGCCCGTCACTTTCATCCTGCTGCAGTTCCACTCCCAGGATCTGATTGCTTTTCAGAAAAGCCTCCAGCGCCTTCATCTGCTCTTCATCGCCAAAGGTCAGCGTTACACGCTCATCCGTCTGCTCTTCCTCTACCAGCGCGCAGCCGCAGTCAGCGCAGACAGATCGGAAGAGCGTCGTGTAGGGAAAGAGTGTTCTGTTGGGTGT
>CANDMD010000158.1 GCA_947385725.1 uncultured Lachnospiraceae bacterium
AAGTCTATTATACCAGATGTTAAAAATATCAACAACTTAATTTATGCCATACTAGCGCGCATTTGACGCAACACTTTCACAGTAATGTTACAAAAATATACCTTTCCTGTACCCGTAATGAGACATTGGTCTGGTAGACTAAACTCATCAGACGGAATTCGTACATCATTGCATTCATACGAAGCTCCAAAGCGTACAAGGAGGTATTTTATGGAAACTATTTTGAAAACCACCGGCCTGAAAAAATATTATGGCAAGGGGGAAACCCTGGTAAAGGCGCTGGACGGCATAGACCTGGAAATAGAGAGGGGGAAATTCACCGCGATTATCGGCACATCCGGCTCCGGGAAATCTACCCTGCTGCATATGCTGGGCGGCCTGGATATCCCCAGCGAGGGCAGCGTCAACGTGGATGGCACAGAGCTTGCCCGGTTAAACAGTGAGCAGGCTACTATCTTCCGCCGCAAAAGGATCGGCTTCATCTTCCAGAATTATAATCTGGTGCCGGTGCTCAATGTCTGGGAAAATATTATTTTTCCCATTACCCTGGATGGTCGCAAGCCCGACCAGGACTTTATCCTGCAGGTGATCCGGCTGCTGGGTCTGGAAAAGAAACTGGACAGCCTGCCCAACAACCTTTCCGGAGGACAGCAACAGCGTGTGGCGATCGCACGCGCCCTTGCCGGTAAGCCTTCCATTATCCTTGCCGACGAACCTACCGGCAATCTGGACACCAGGACCGGCGACGATGTGGTCGGTCTGCTGAAGATGACCGGCAGGGAGTTTCGTCAGACCATTGTGATGATCACCCATAACCCGGAAATTGCGCAGATGGCGGACCGTATCGTCCAGATTGAGAACGGCCGCATCGCAGCGCAGTAAGGAGGTGACGTCCAATGACCGAAAAGAAGAACCAGGAAACCTTCAACCCCATCAAAACGATCACCCAGAGGACATTCCGCAAAAACAGATCCCGCAATCTGGTAGCCGTCCTGGCGATCCTGATGACTACCCTGATGTTTACCACATTGTTCACCCTGGCACAGAGCATGTGCAAAAACCTGATCGAAATGACCTTCCGTCAGACCGGCTATGACGCCCAGGCAAGCTGTAAGGCCATCACACCGGAACAGGCCGAAATGCTGGCTGCCCACCCGGATGTGAAGGAACTGGGTCAGAGCATCGTGCTTGGCCTGGCTGAAAACAGGCAGCTGGGCGGGCGCCAGGTGGAGATCCGCTGGGCGGACGACAGCTACGCGGCCCACAGCTTTGCCGCCCCTACCACCGGCAGGATGCCGCAGTCTGCCGAGGAAGCGGCCATGGACACGATCACACTGGACCGACTGGGCATTCCCCACGAAGTCGGCCAGAAGGTTACCCTGGAATGGCGGAAAGACATTTCCGATCCCGACGCCGAGCCTGTGCAGGCAGAGTTTACCCTCTGCGGCTTCTGGGAGGGCAACCAATCCGGCTATGCCAGTATGGCATGGGTCAGCCGGGAATATGCCGATGCCCAGACTCAGGGGCAGCTCTCCACGGGCACGGAGGACGGTATTTTAGGCTTGTACATGGTACAGGTCAGCCTGTACAGCGACAACAACATCGAAGCGGCCATGGATCGGATTTTGGCCGATACCGAACTGGACGGCCTGGAATATGGCGTTAACCTGGCCTATTCCCCGGAGATGGGCGCTACGGCGATCCAGGAGACGCTTCCCATGTACTTGGGCATGGCCCTGGTCTTTGTTGCCGGCTATCTCATCATCTACAACATTTTCCAGATCAGTGTCGCTGCCGATACACAGTTCTACGGAAAAATAAAGACCCTGGGCGCCACGGACCGGCAGATCAGGAAACTGATCTATGGGCTGGCCAACCGCCTATGTATGATCGGAATCCCTGTGGGGCTCATCCTGGGCTGGCTGCTGGGCGCAGCGCTGGTACCGGCTTTTACCGGGATCATAGAGAGTGGCGGCGCCGTGTCCGTACACCCGCTGATCTTTACCGGCTCCGCAGCTTTTGCCTGGCTTACTGTGCTCCTTTCCTGCCTGCGTCCCGCGCGCCTGGCCGGAAAAGTATCCCCTGTGGAGGCTCTGCGGATGAATGATGCTGATACTCCTCGCAGAAGAAAGACCAAGCGCAGCCATACGGGGGAATCGCTGGCAGGGATGGCCTGGGAGAACCTTGGCCGCAACCGGAAACGTACCGTCACAGTGATCTGCTCGCTGACGCTGGGGCTTGTGCTGCTCAGCTGCTTTTATGCCAAGAATACGGCCTTTGACATGGAAAAGTATCTGGCAGAACTGACTATTGCCGACTTTGAACTGGCAGACGCCACCAGCGGAAATTATATTGGCGGCTATGATCCCCAGGGTACCACACTGGGAAAAGACCTGGTGCAGGAACTGGAGACCATGGAAGGGGTGGAAACCGTGGGGCACCAGTATTCCCACCAGCTTGTCTGGCAGTTCGACGACCAGACCACTGAGAACCTGAAAGGTTTTTATACCGACGCCTTACTGGCTGACTGGGCACGCTACGATCCTGCCGGCGTGGATGCCTTTCATCATGCGGTGGATACGCAGGAGATGAACGCGGTGGTGTTCGGACTGGACGGCATTCCCCTGGACGCAGTCACCCAGCCCCAATATGTGATGGAAGGCAGCTTTCATCCGGAAGCTTTCTCCGGCGGAGATTACATTCTGGCTGTGGGACCGGCCATCGCAGAAAAGGACGGGCACCCTGTCCTTCCTGTCCCCTCCGTGGGCAGCACGGTTACGCTGGAGGGCAGGAGCTATACCGTCATGGCCATCGTCTTTCCCCTGGATCCGGTTGACAGGGGCGCATCGGAAGCGGGGGCTCCGGAAGCCATGGAGCAGCACTTTATTCTGCCTACTGACACCTTTCGGCAGAACTGGCCGGAAAACACCCTGCGCAAATTGTTTTTTAATGTGGACGACGCCCATATGGACACGGTGCAAAACTGGCTGGATGCTTATACCGCCACAGTGGATACCAGCCTGCCTGTCACCTCACGGCAGTCCATGGCACAACAGTATGAGGCCGAAACCCGATCCACCGCCGTGATGGGCAACACCATCAGCGTGGTCATCGCCCTGGTGGGCGTACTGAACTTTGTCAATTCCATGGTCACGGCGATCCTGTCCCGCAGGCGCGAGTTTGCCATGATCCAGAGCGTCGGCATGACCAGGAGACAGCTTTGCAAGATGCTGGTGTATGAGGGTCTCTGCTATGCAGCGGTCACCCTGGTTCTATCCTACCTGATCAGCGCCCTGGCTGTGGGCGTGGGGATCCGCGGTATGGTGGCCGGAGGCTTTACGACGTTCCGCTTCACCCTGCTGCCGCTGTATATCTGCACTCCCATTCTTCTGGTATTTGCATTGCTGATCCCCTTTGTATGCTTCCAGAACCTGGAGAGCCAGAGCATTGTGGAGAGGCTGCGGATGGACTGAGGAATCGCTGGTTAGATCCATACTTCCCCAGAGTTTCCGGCGGACGCGCACGGATTGGCAATCGAACAGAGTTCGATTGGGAAAGATGCTGCTTTGCAGCATCTTTTTTTATTCCATTCGCAATAGTTCCAATACCTTCCCCGGCTCACATAGGCAGCTATATCCGATTCCGGCAATCCCTCCAAACAGTCCATAATTACCACACTCCTGAAGTTCCAGAATTTCCCGAACATCTGCCCCTTCATGACAGACTGCTTCTATCACCCCACTCCGCATCAACGCCGCTTTCTTCTCTTCCTGCGCTTCGCACCCCAGCCTGGCCAACGCCAACATAATTCCGGCAGTTCCATGGGCAAAGCCTGTAAGCGCCACACCTAAGGATTCCCTGACCCAGCCTATCCCATATTCATACACGGTTGCTGATCGGAGCAGGCAGTCTCCTGCTTCCATGGCCCAAGTCAGATATGTTTTCTCACCAGTCAGCTGCATTTACAAATGCGAAAACAGCCCCTGCATTTCCACCCGATACATCATATTCCCGATCCCCCGCAAGCAGTTCTGCAACCTCCCATAATTCCTCCGCCAGTTCTGGAATTTCCTGCTCTTTTCCTTTCCTGCTTTTCCTGATCTTTTGTAAAGCAATCCGCTGTATATACTCGTAATATTCTTCAAAGATTCCCTGTTTTTTCTTTTCCACGCTTTCACATCCCCCTGGATTCAGCCGTAGTTCCGCATAATTCTTACTGCCTGATGGCAGAATGCAGAAAAAGAAGGTATCTCTACCTTCTCTTTCCCATCATTCTTCTATCAACAGCAGATAATTGTAAGAAGCTCACCACATGATACTGTTATGGTTTTAAGTCCATCCACCCTGTTATTCCCCTGCAGCTTCTGCACTTCCCTCAACTCCAGTGCTACACTTCCCGCCGCGGTTTGCTTTCCTCTTTTTGCAGTTCTGCTTCAATTCATTTCAATTCCATTCTATCAAAGATCACAGCAGCAACAGTCACTGTAACGGCAAGCGTGGCCAGGGAAACCCCGACAAAAAGACCCTTCTGAAGGTTCTCCCAGTCCGCCAGGACAAACATCTGATAGATCACTGAATATTTTACCGGATAAAAACTTTCCACTCCTGCATTTGCATAATTGGAAGCCAATACTAGCATACACTGTGAAATCCCCAATCCTACCCCTATGGTTGCGACCGCGCTTCTCGTTGCCGTTGCCAGAAGAACAAAGAAACCACCAATGGCCGAGCACACCAGCCAAAAACAGCCTATCTGTGCCAGAAACGTCAGCCATCCCTCCATCGTCAGTTCCAGTCCAAATCCGTTCAAGATGGTCATAATTACCACCGGAACTGCCACAACCACGGACAACAGGCATAACAGTCCGGTGAAATAGACCGCAAGCTTGGAAAAGAACACGCTGCGCCGCGGCCGACCACAGAACAATCCCATCCCTATGGTACGTCTGGAAAATTCACCACAGAGGAACACAGCCGTGAACGCTCCTGTAAATATAGTGTGAAACATCACAAACGAATCCATGATGGACAGCATCTGGTATCCGGATGCCCGAACCGAATTTGCAACCCAGAAATAGACAAAGAACAGCCCCACCCCCACAGATAAAACCATCATCACCCTGTAACCGGGGGATTTCACCAGTTTGAAAAATTCCGCCTTAACCAAATTCCTCATTTTTTTCCCCCTATCAGCGACAGATAATACTGATCTAATTCATCACTCTTTACTGCCATTGTCTCTATGTTTACTCCTTCCAGTACTAGCGCCCTGTTTATCTTTCTAATATCCAGTTCCTTGGGGACATCATAAACTTTTATTCCATCATCTGACAGTATCTCAAGATTCTGAAGCTGAAATATTGTTCTTAAAATAGTCTGCGCTTTTTCTGCCTGATCCACTTTGATATACAGATATTTTCTGCATTTCTTATTCAATTCCTCCGAAGTGATCTGCTCCAGCATTTTCCCGTTATGAATAAATCCATAGCATGTGGCCAACTGGTGCAGTTCGCTCAACAGATGGCTGGAAATCAGTATGGTAATACCGCGTTCTTGATTTATTCTTTTTAACAATTCACGTAGGTTTACCATACCCTCAGGGTCCAGGCCGTTTACTGGCTCATCAAGGAACAGGAACTCCGATCCCCCCAGCAGCGCCATGGCTATGCCCAGCCGCTGTCTCATCCCCAGGGAGAAATTCTTCGCCTTTTTGGAACCAGTATCCGACAGACCAACCTCTCGAAGTATCTCGGCAATGCACTCTTTCCCCTTGATCCCCCGCTGTTTTCGGCAGATTTCCAGGTTATCCCCTGCGGACAGATGGGGATAGATTGCCGGTTTCTCGATGATGCCGTTTATGCGCCGTCTCTGTATGTACAGCTTTTTGGGGTCGGCCTCCCCAAACAGTTCCAGCGTTCCGTCCGTCTGCCTGGAGAAACCTGCCAAGATGCGAATCAGGGTAGTCTTCCCCGCCCCGTTTGCACCCACGAATCCGTAAATCTCAATTTTTTTGCTGGGCTTGCCGTTCAACGAGTACTCCATGAACCTGACGCAGTTATAAAGGTCGCCTTTCGCATCGACACAATACATCCTCCCCGTCCCACAGACGGCGTGCATCAGCATTTCATCGGTTATTTTGAAGCCCAGGTTATCATAGAAAAACGAAGTGTTATACCGATCCCAGAGGGCGTTGTCCACAACGTAGTCCGCCAGCGCTATTAACTGATCCTGATAGACAACATCATCGCCCTCCTTCCACACATCCTCATATACGACATTGGCCGGTACATCCTCAATTCCCATTGACCACAGATGCACGATGCTCTCCTTCAGATACTTCAGATCCTCCCTCCCGAAAGTCACCTTCGTGCCGCCCACAACTCCCTGCTGCATGGCTTTCCTGTAATTCCTTTCCACAATGTCATAAGAGCCCCCGCCATTCGGGAAGACACGCTGCAGGTCATGCTTTTCCTTTGTCCCGTCAATGGTGATTCCCACTGATACCAGGTTCTTGTTCTTTCTTAAAAATCTTTGGAAGTCTTCGTTGTCAAACAATAACCCGTTGGACTGGACATTGATCCGAAACCTCCCGAACCACTTTGATTTTTTCTTGTATGTCGCCAGTCGAAAATAATCGACTATCTGGTCGATCACGTAAGCTGATCCTTTGTAACAACCAGCCCCTGCTATAAACATTCCTGTCATCTCCAGATCATTGTACATCCTCGTTTCGTATATAATCTGATATTCCAGGATTGTTTTCAAGCAAAAATGGATTTTATGGTGTTCGCCCGTTAAAATAATTTTATTCCATCCTTTCGTTATTGCAATACCCTGACCGCAAGTGGTATCATTCATGACCGCATCCTGTTCATTGTCTTTATTTCCGCCAATACCTCAGCAGTTCTTCCCTGACTTTTGAAAGCATTCCCCGGCTTACCACATGTATTACCCCATCATTGTTCAGGCCGACCTCATCCTTCCTGAAGCTGGAAACATGTTTCATATTTACGATACAGCCCTTGTTTACGTAAATAAACCGTTCCTGTGGCAGCTGCCCATACACCTCGCCCAATGTGGTCCTTTCCCTGTAACACTGCCCCTCCGTACAATAGAAAACCACATATTTCTTTTCCTTCTCCAGATACAGGATCTCATCAAAGCGCATCCTCTTTACCCAGGTAGCCGTCTGGATGGAGTAACATTCATCCCTGCTCAGCTTCTCTTTCCGTATCCTGTCCAGCACGGACGGAATTTCATCCTTGTATTTATCCTTCATAATATAGTCGCATGCCCTGACCTTATAGGCCGGAAGAGCGTATTTCTCAAAGCCGGAAAGAATAACGATATTGGCATCTTCCTCTGTCTCCCTTATCTTCCTGGCAAGATCCAGGCCGTCAAGCTCCGGCACCTCCACGTCCAGAATATACACATCATAATTCCTCTTTTCCCCCAGTTCCCTTAACAGCAGGGAGCCTTCCGAAAACCGGCTGACCGATATTTCTTCACCGGCTTCCCTACAGTAATCCACAACAGTCTTCTCTGCTTTCCCTGCAAATTCCATGTCATCATCCACTATCGCTATCCTCATCATTTCCTATTCCTTCCTGTCAGCCTATTCCTCTTCATCAATTTTCCGCATGACCATACAGTAATATTTCCCCCTGGTCTCCATGAGTTCCTCATGTGTCCCAGATTCGCAGACAGTATGGTCGTTAATGACATAAATGATATCTGCATTCCTTATTGTTGAGATCCGATGCGTAACAGCGACTACTGCCTTGTGATGCAGGTTTCTTTTTATATGACACAGTATCCTGCTTTCCGTGATCTGGTCCAGGGCTGACGTGGCCTCATCCAGCACCAGGACAGGCGCGTCATATAACAGGGCGCGTGCAATCGCTATCCTCTGGTTCTGGCCGCCCGAAAGCCTGCTCCCGTTTTCGCCGACCCGGGTATGGTATCCCTCCTCCAGGTTTTCCGCAAATTCATCCACACAGGCAATATGGCACACCTCCCTGAAGCGCTGCTCCGGGACATCGGGATTCCCCAATGTTATGTTGTTATAGATGGTATCGTCCACCAGGTAGGTATTCTGTCTAACAACAGTAACGGCATTCCTTATGTAATCCAGGTCATATTTCCGGATATCCCTGCCATCGATTTCTATGCATCCTTCCTCCACATCCCACAGGCGGTAAAGCAGGTTCAGGATCGTCGATTTGCCTGTCCCGCTTTCCCCAACAATCGCCGTAAGCTTTTCCGGCAGGAATTCCATATTGACATTCCTCAATACCTGCACATCACCGTAGGAAAACGAGACACCCCCATACCTGACATTTCCGGATAATCGGCCTTCCGGGATAAAGCAGGATTCCCCTGACGAGATACCGCTTTGCCGGGACAGGAAGGAATAAATCCTGTCCATTGACACATAGACCGACTGGAACATTATATTTACATTTGAAATTCTCATGACGGGAGAGATCAGTCCCTGGGAATACATATGAAACGCCATTAATCCCCCGACAGTAAATCCCCCCAGGATGATTTTGTATCCCCCATATCCCAGGATCGATATTGACATCGCAGTAGCGGCGATCCCCAGGATACTCCTGCCGACAGCATTTGTCACCGCCATCTGCACCTCCAGATCCGTGCTTCTTTTAATGGCTTTCCTGTATTGGGCATGGAAATATGTTTTTCCTTCATAATGACGTGGCTCATGATGTTTCAGTCAGATCCTGCAGCAGGGAACTCATCCTGCCCGCTGCCTCCCTCATGTCCTGGGACTTTTTCATCATCTTGCCCCTGAATACTTTCTGTACGGCAAAAACAAATGGCAAAAACAGAAGCATCACCACCAGGAGATCCCACTGTAGAAACGCCAGAAACACAATCATCACCACTCCCATCAAAATGTCCGAGGCAAGACTGAAAAGGGTATTTGTGGCAAATGATTTTACTGTATTTATATCCTGGACCAGTACCGTCAGCATCTCCCCTGACTGCATATGCGTATAGAAATCCCCTGACAGCCCATACAAATGCTCGATGCATTTCCCCTGGTAATCCATGAATATTTTTTTCCCTATGACAGAATAACAGTATTCCGTAATGTTGCCCATCAGGGCATTCCCCACCGATACCGCCAGATAGGCGCTGATAATGGCCAGCATCAGTCCCAGGTCTTTCCGGGGTATCGCAACATCAATTATAGATTCGCAGGAAATTATCTCCCGATATTATACAAAAATTGCAGATTATC
>CANDMD010000159.1 GCA_947385725.1 uncultured Lachnospiraceae bacterium
GGCCACAGAACAGCGGCAGCTGAACACAGACTGGAAGTTCTCCCAGTTCCATGCCAGTGAAAAGGTACAGAGCCTTCCCTGGCTGGTCAATGCCTTCTTTGTAAAGAACGAAGGCCTGCTGCCCAGGGCAGACTGGGATCCCCATACGCAAAGATGGCGGGATGACCCTTATAATGTACCTGAGCTCCCTGAGGTTTACCCTGAACCCAGCAACTGGGGGATTCTGCCCGCCTATGGACTGTTTGTAAAGCATGTGGACGGACTGACTTTGAGAAATGTCAGGATCAGCTGTAAAGTTCCCGACGAAAGACATGTCTGCGTGTTTGACGATGCGGAAGACATCCTGATCGACGGGCTGGAGACAGATTCCCTTTCCTCCACAGAGCCTGTGGCGGTGATCACGCACCATTTCCGCAGGCATACCAACGCGGAGAATGTCCCTGAGCAGCCCTATTTTACCACCACGGTAAAGAATCTAAAAATGCGCGGGCCGCTGCCGGTGGCTTATGTGGATATTCATGCACCGTCTCCCGGCACGCCTGCGGACAGCCTTTACCCCTATCCCACCGTCCCCTGCAGCGAGACAGGGTACTCCTATCGGACTGATACGGAGGAATACCCCCTGCCGCTGACCGTACACCGGCCCTATATCCGGCCCGTGGGGGTGCAAAGGCTGCAGGCGGGACAGCCTTTCCTTCTTGACCTGGAAATCCGCTGCCCCGCTTCCGATATATCTGATGTGCCCTGCAGCGGCATGATCCACGGGGAGCAGTCCGACCTGCACCACGGTGTAAAGGGTGTTAAAACAAACTTGAAATTATCCGTGGAAGAGCTGCCGAACGGAGCCTCCCTGGATGTGAAGGAGAGGCAGTTCCGCTGGCAGCCGGATGCCACCCAGATCGGGGAGCATGAGCTTGTCTTCCTTGTGGATGACGGTGTGATCCCCGAGCGGATGACGGTGAAGTTTGTGGTTTCCTTATAGCATCAGCTTCCCTTCCATCCCCTCAAACACGATCTCTTTCCTGCTGCCATCCTTCAGTTCTATGACCACAGGCCCATAGCCGCCGCAGCCCTCCGGGTCGGTGTAGAGCACTCTTTTTACAGGGAACAGTTCTTCCGCTGTGAATGCTTCATGGCTCTCTTTGGTGATCACCTGGGAGATCAGCACATAGGGCTCATATCCGTATTGCTTCTGACGGTCAGTGGAAGCATACAGTACAATAGACTTCTCCGAATCAGGATTGGTTCCCGCGCTGTGAAGCATTTTCAGTTCTTTCCAGCCGTCATATATGGTCATGGCCATCTGCTTTTCATTGCCCAGGGAATCCCTGCCCTTTAATATGACCGCCCTGGCGTTCCCCTCTGTCTTCTCTTCCGTCTCTGTGCCATTGTCCGGAAAACCGTAGGAACCAAGGGTCAGGGAAACCGGCGCTCTGTGAAGCCGTAGCTTATCCACGCGAAGAATGCCACAGGGCACGGTAAAGTCCGCCAGATTCACAGCCTGGATCCAGTGGCACTCCTTCTCCAGACAGTAATCAAAGAACTGTCTGCGGTACAGCACGCCGTCCTTCTCCCCATGCCAGAAAGTCGCGTTCCCCTTAGCTATCCGTCCTGTCGTGCCGTCCCTTAAAACGTACTGCTGCGCCTCCACGTCCTCCGCCGGTGCGGATTCCCAGGGGTATTTTGTGTTATAAGAAAGTTTGGAATAATTCCACATGCCGTGCTCATCATCCGGGCGTTTTACCACCTTGCCTGTGCGCAGGATTGTCTCCCCGTTAGCCTGATGGTTGGAGAAGCAGAGAGCGGGACCGTCCAGGGTGGTCACCTTCACTTCTTTCTCTTCCAGACCGTCCCAGCTGCCGTTGTTCTCCCTGGCCGTCCAGAAAGGATGATCGGCAGGCAGGTGCAGGCATAGAAAGGCTTTTCCCAGCCAGAAGGGGGATTCCGCACAGGAGTACCCCTGCACCAGCGGGGAAAACTGTCCGTAAAAGCCCAGCGTGGGCACTCCCTTGTACAAAAAGTCCTCCCTGCCGAGGAACTGCATCAGGGAGCCGGAAGAAATGCGCCTGGCCAGCCCCGGGTCACCGGTACTGTGGCGCAGCAGCATATTTCCGTCAAAGGCGCTGGTAGCCGCATTGCGGTAAATATTACTCCGTCCCCACATATTGGTCCAGCCGTCCCTGTCAAAGAAATCGCCGTAAGTTTCCATCAGCTTGTTTGAGTGCTCTTCAAATTTCACCGCCAGGTATGGTTCATGCTCATAACCGTACCAGAGGTTCCATATAGGCGAATACACGTTGAATGCCCAGCAGGAATAATAGTCAAAGCAATGCCCGTCGCGATACCAGCCGTCACCCGCATAATAATTCAGGATCGCCTGGGCATGATCCCGCATGATATCCCTGTCAACAGGATATCCTTCCATATTCAGGAACGCCATATCCAGCATATTGAACAGCCGCCAGTTCTGGGGCACTGTGTTCTCATGGGCATAACTCTGTAAAAATTCCGCGATAATGTCCTTTTCCGCTTT
Source organism: uncultured Lachnospiraceae bacterium (assembly GCA_947385725.1). Classification (GTDB taxonomy): domain Bacteria; phylum Bacillota; class Clostridia; order Lachnospirales; family Lachnospiraceae; genus Acetatifactor. Next base: position 2,534 of record CANDMD010000159.1, read on the forward strand.
GGTATACGTATCCCATATCTGCTCCCTGCTGACCCACAGGCAGATCACCAGCGCACAGGTTTCCACCGTCTGCTGGAATGTCTTAAACGGGTCTGCATGTCCGGTAATTTCCTGCTGGTCAGCGTAAGTCCCCACATACAGCGGATCGCCCTTGGTACAGACTCTCAGCACCTGGTTCTTATAATATTCCACCATGGAATATCCGCAGATCTCCAGGTCTGGAATATTCTGCATCACAGGAGCCGCGATAAAGAAAGACCTGGTCAGCCCCTCAAATACTTCCGCTGTCCGCTGGGTCTTCTGGACTTCCTCCGAAGCCCTGAGATGGGGGTATGTGATCTCCGTCTCCTTTCGGGGCATGACAACAGGCTTTTCACAATCATCTATATTCTGGAAGATCCCCTCCAGCATATATTTTCCCGCTTCCAGCCAGCTTTCCCGGGTGAGTCCGGTATAGGGGCTTAAGTCATAATCCAGGGTCTTAGGTACAAATTTTGATTCCATGGGCAGTAACCATCCTTTCCGTATTGTTTTCAAAATACGTAACAGTTCGGCCATCCTTCCTAACGAGGCGGGCAAGCCCCTCCTCAGCGTCTGCTTCGCATCCGACGCTGCTTCCGCGGCTGATCTGTTACCAAAATACTGTTTTCTTCTGAAATTATACTACGGAAAGTCTGTGTTGATAATGCATTTTCTTAATAAATCCTCTAATATATTGTAATATTGCCGCTTCTGCGCTATAATTTCCGTATGTTGTCTGCATAGCTGCCGGTATTTCCAAAGACAGCTGCCATACGTTCCTCCACTTTCCTGTACCTCTCGCCCTCAAGTGTCTTCTTCAGGCGCACAAAGGGATCCAGTTCATTTGAGAGTACCATTCTGCAGACATTGACGGAAAATCCACTGAAAAGACCTGTCCCATACCCGTTTTCACGCACCGGAACCACACCGGTCATGCTGTTCATGTTCCGGAATACCAGTCTGGGCATGAAAAATCATTTCAAAAAGGTTGTGAAGTGGAGGATTTCGCCTTTTCTTCCATATCTTTGAGTATACGCCTGCATTCTGCCAGCCCTTTTTCTGACACAGTATAACCCTCATACCACAATGAAGGAACATTTCTTAAATGCTTTTCCGACAGCCTCATATTTCTTTTTTCCCTTTTCCATGCCATAAGAATAATTCCTTTCCAAAATCATAATACTAATATACGAGAAACATTCGTTTACCACATTCAAAATAACATATTTTAATTACAAATATAAACCGTACACCGTTAATGTTTGCCCGCATAATTTCATATACTTTTACTATCCTATGATATTAAAGGAGAACTGATATGACATATTCCGATGCTATCATTAAAAGACTGAATGACATATGCGCTGAAAAAAAGATCACCACCAACAAGCTGGCTACCCTGGCGGGTATTACACAGTCAACTGTTGACAACATGATGAAGGGAAAAACAAAGAACCCCAAACTCAAGACCTTGCACAAGCTGGCTATCGGGTTAAATATGACAGTATCCGCGTTATTGGATTTTCCGGAGATGAACGAGACAGTATTTGACGACGAATGATTGATGTAATTCAGCATTTCCAAAGTTTTCACCATAAATCAATGTCTATCTCGTATTTATCCTCGAGGAGAATATAATTTACATTGTACTTTTGGGCACGCTCCAAAAACTGTGCGTTATCTTTTAAAACGCTTTCCATGGTACACCCGTCATCATCCAAACGGTTTTCTATGGCGCCCGCATAGTTTTTTATGTCGGCAAAATGATTTCTTATATAAGCCTCGCTCATTACAAGGCAATAGTATTTGATATGTTCCAGATATTCCTTTTCAAAGTCACATGCCCAACCAAAAGGGATATCGCACCCTTCCACAACCAGATTTTGCCTATTCTCTATGGCAGTCTTAATCATTTCACGGAGAACAGGCCACATATAATCCGTCAGTTCCTGATCATCTTCCGGCGTAAGCTTAGTGTATCCACTGCGAATGAAACCCATTTTCAAATGATCTATTGACAGATATGGATATTTATATTTTTCAAGCAATTTTTGAGCAAGTACAGTTTTGCCTATGTGCGACGCACCTGTTATCAATACAATCATGTTTCTACCTCCTGCCCGTTTCAGGATTTTGAGGACTACTTCCGTGGAACTGATCCATATAATGCCTTAAATTCATTATACAGATGGCAGGGAATAGACTTGGGGCAAGAAATGATTAACGAATGAATCCGGGGGGCTGCTTCATCTCTCCCATGAAATTCACCTGTCAGGACAGCGATACAACGTTCAAAAGTTTTTCCACCATTGCCCGGTGGTTAACATTATAAAACAATTCTTCATTCAGTTCCTTGCCCCAGGGGTTGAGCCCATCCCATTTGCCCGTCCTGAGCAGTTCAAACGCATATTCACTGGAACGCCCTCCCACAGTACCCACCAGGGCCACAGGTATTCCGCATTTTTTTGCCAATGAAACTTCAATATCCACCCCCTGTTCTGACGGGTTTCCCTTTATTTTTCCTCCCAGGCAAATCAGCATTTCCGATTTTGAACCACATATCATTTTTTCCCGCATTTCCTGCAAACTGTCTGAGATGACCAGGCGGCATTTGGACTGGAGTAAGTCTAAATCATATTTGTCGGTATACGCCTGCGCCATATGCATTTCTATAGAGTATGTTACGTCGGAAGAGTACAATTCCCCGATATCAAAAATAATCTGCTGGAAAGTCGGGTGCGCCCCAAATACCAGCGTATAGCCGTTTCGGATGATCTGTCTCGCATATATGGTGACGGCCTGTATCAAGGAATTTTTATATATTTCATCGTAGTCCGGAAATGCCCCTGAAACGATAATCCTTTTCCCCAGCCTTAAAGTCTGTATCCCGGATATATTGTGGATATTCGCAAAATAATCCTCATAATTTTCCTCACAGATCTTCTGGTCACCTGTGTCTTTCCCTGGCTGCCCATGAATGGAAAGCAAGAACAGCCTGTCGCTTTCGCTGTATAACCGCTCACCCTTTACGCTTTTGCAGAACTCTGCAATATCCTGCTCTTTCGGATTCCTGCCAAAACATTGTATATAATGCTTCCTGACCCCGGAATCATATCTGTCCCTGACCTTTTCCCTGTACTCCACCTGATAAGCCATCGTCGTTTTTGCATCGCGCTGTAGCTTAATCTTCCCCTCCTTAGCCATATCCATGAGACATTCCACATAAGAATATACCTGGGTGGAAGAATTCATCATTAACCGAAAGCAGTTTTCTTCTATTTCATCCGCAATTTCCATTAGGCGTTCAGGATCAAAAAATTCACTGCTTTCATATTGCAGGGCAGGGTCTTCCCCCGGTCTGATTTCCATATCCTCAAAAGAAGCGTTATCGACCTGGATCCACAATATAGGGATATCGTTAAGCAGCGCATAACACAGTTCCTTCATAATGTATTTTGAATACTGTGCTTCTTTGGTCTGCAAAAAGATCAGCACATCGCTCACTTTCAAATGTTCATCAATGTCTGCCTGGGCGTCATCCCCTACTGCCACATTGACTACGTCGCGATAGACTTTTCTATCCCGCGTCAACAGAGTCAATTCATCCGCCAGCTTAGCCACAATTTTCTCCCCGTCGCTCCTGCGATGGCTGATGAAATACAGTACTTCATCACGGTACAGCGGAGACAACGTCTGTGCAATGATTTTGCGGGCAAATATCTGAGCGATGGCTCTGATATTATTTTTTAGCGGATTCCTGTTTTCTTTCCGGCAGGACACATCAAAACTTTGCCTGTCAGAAACCGGTTCAGGCGGTTTCCTGCACTTCGGTGCCGCTTCCATTGCTATTGGCCATATCCTGCTCTGTGCATCGTTGTATTTACTGATTAATTTTATAAACTGTTCATTATACACTCCATTTTCTGCCGTAAAGAAAATCAATATGTCATCACTGCCAGCGCCTTCAAGCATCACTTGCCGGATGATTGCCTCAGATTTGATAACTCGCAAAGAAAATATGTATTTCTCAAAAATTGTGTTACACTCGTCAAAGAAAAGCACCGCATCCTCAACGGCTGTTAACGTAAGTTCCGGTCTACAAAAAATAACATTCATACTTTCTATCCCTCCATACAATTATAAATTACGATAATCCTTTTACTTTCGGTAAACTATCTGCTATAATAAATTATGCGGCTTATACATATGACTATATTATATCAAATTGTAATCGATTTGTGTCAAACATTGGTCAAAAATATAATAAGAAAAATCATAGCATATATTCAGCAGGATACAATGACTTTTGTGCAATACAGAACTTCTAAATCTAAATAAGAAAGCGCTCAAACATATTACGCATGATGGCTTAACCGGGAAATCATACTGACATCAGCAAACAGACAGGGAGGAACGATTATGGAGAAAAAAATGAAGCATCTTGAAATGATACAGGGCATCATAAACCGAATGGCCGGTAATTCATTCGCGTTAAAGGGATGGACCGTTACGCTGACAGCGGGAATTTTTGCAATACAAGGGAAAGAAGCGCGCACTTTCAACTACATGATAACACTTGTCCCGATAATCATATTCTGGGGATTAGACTCATTTTATCTTTCCAGGGAACGGGCATACCGCTCACTCTATAAGCATGTAAGTAATTTAGATGGGGACAATATTGATTTTTCAATGGATACTTCTATTGCAGCCTGCCAAAACAGTAATAATAAATTTGAGAAGTGTGTAACATCCCCTACCGAATTGTTTTTTTATCTTCCAGTGTTGGTTTTGGTAGTAGTTATTATAATGATAACGTCATTTTGTGGTGCATAATTTCATCCCTGCCTCCGAAAGATCTGGCCTGCTTCAGGAATGAACCGCTGCGGCTGCGGGAGCAGGTATGTTTGGGCAGGATAAATTTTCACCTGAATCCGTGAACCTTGGTTCAAATATATGAAGCGTACTGTAACGCCTCATACCACGCTAAAGTTTTTAGCTGATCCTTGATAAATTCATATATTAGAGGTCAGCAGACAGACCGCAGTACAGATAAATGCCTGCGCCAGCCTGTTCAGTTATAGAGAATCAGGTTACTAAAGCAAAGCTGTCATAGATCCGTTTGAACGTAAACCGCCACCGGTTGCTTTTGCCGATGGATAACACCAGACGTCCGGCGTGCTCCGTCAGATGACCCGCAAACTGCATGAGGTTGCTGATGACCGTGCGGATCCTACGCCGGCGTACTTTCTTCCGTTCCGGGTCATCCCGTTTTTTTAGGGATTCCTGACCAATGATCCGCAGGATATTATAGGCGATCACAGTCAGTTCCAGCACCAGCTTGTTGCTTTCAAATTTCCCGGAGGGCAGCCGTTCAACATCCATATCTGTCTTGATCTCGCTGTGATACTGCTCGCTTTCTCCGTGGGCATGGTAGAGATCGATGATTTCCTGGTCCGCCAGGGGAAGGTTTGTCCAGTATGTGCCAAGTTCCATGTCCGGAACAAGAAAAATCTGCCCATTCCTGTCTGTGGTCCGCTCGGTAATCTCATAAATTGTCCGGATACCAACGGTCTTTTCCGTTTTATCCGGCAGGGTATATGTCACATCGCGGAATGTCTGCCCCACATAGACCGTTTTTCCCTCCCGCGGCTTTTGGATGTTCATGCAGCAGTCCCTTACGGATTCCAGCCATTCCTCCTTGCCCTCCTGCCGCGGATTGCGCTTGATGATGAAGGAAACATTATTATACTGATAGCTTTCTTCCATGAAAATGCCTATATTTTCAGATGCATCATTTCCGGAGTCGAGCCGGATGAGCAGGGGCTTATCGGTAAGCTGCCTGCACAGGGCAATGGTTTCACGGAGGAAATCCGGTGTCTCCTTCTGGCAGTGCTGCTTCCCAATACGCAGCTGTGTATTGATGAAGTAACCTTCTGTCCCTATATAGGCCATGATTGGCGCATAGCCGTCGAATCCTTTGTATGTGCGGGAAACGCCCTCCTTTTTCGTCTTCGAGTTGTCAAACGGCGTCACATCTATATCCACCGGTACGTATCCGTTTTTGAGTGCGGAGGGGTCGATCTTCATTTCGCGGAGCAGATCGTCATTCGCCTGCAGGATGTCACCGCGCAGGGAATCCCCGATCATATCAAACCGCTGACGCAGGGTCTCCGCCGAAGGAATGGCATACAAAATCCCGAGGGCATACTTGTAATAGTCCGGATCATCCATCATTTCACGGACGGCTTCATACTGCGGTTTTCCCTGGCAGAGCATGCCGATATAAGTCAGAAGGATATCGCCATTTTTAATCTGCTTTTGCAGGTATTCATCGGATATGGGAGCCCGGTTGATCTTCTTTACGAAATTGCTTTTGCCAAGGATCTGTCCCACAAATACAATCCCACTGGGGGTGATCAGACGCTCATCGCTGAACTCTATATGTATCTTTTTCATCATAACGCCTCCATGTGTAAATCGATACATACATTATACAGGAAGTTGCGTTGTAATGCATCAAAAGATCCATATTTTGCGCTAACCTATTGGGTTAAACAGCAGGAATATCTAAA
>CANDMD010000160.1 GCA_947385725.1 uncultured Lachnospiraceae bacterium
GGCTGTTTCCAGCCTGCGGTCTGCCTGTCCTGTACGCCGAAGGTTCCCATATGTGTCTCTGACGCAAAGATGGCATCATCGAAGCAGCCTGTCAGCGTCTCCCCCACAGCGTTCTCCGGCTGCACGATCCTGCACTGCACCGGTTTCCTCACCGCCAGCCGTACCTTGCCCTCTGTGCCGGACAGGAAACACTGGGACAGCTTCCACAGATATTTCTCCGACACAAATTTCGAAGTATGCATCTCCCCCCAGCTTCCCACCAGCAGTCCCTGAAAAACCAGGATATGGTCACTGTGGCGCAGGATCAGCGGCGTAAGCTGCTCCATATGCTGTTCCACCTGAGAAAAAAGGGATGGCTCATGCTCCATTCCCTTCCCTTGCGTGTCATAGACAATCCGCAGTATGATATCCCTGCCTCCGGCGGCAAAGCAATCCAATATCCTGTGAATCAGTTCCAGACTCTCTTCCGACAGCGGCCGCTCCCTGTACGCGCCGATATCAATCAGCACCAGGGCAAGCGTCTCTCCCGCATACAGCGCCGGAGGCAGTTCACAATTTTCTTCTCCGCCCAGGATATAAGTATAAATCCGATACCAGCCCCGCCCGGGGGTCGGCACATCCCCCGCCGCCTCGCGGAGAACGGCGCCCCGGAAGTCAACCGTCCTTTTATTAGAAAAAAATATCATCCTTATCCACTTCCTTACCGATATGCAGCACCTTGATGCGGAAAACCACCGCCAGGATGGAAAACACCATACGGAACATATAGATAAAGGGCTTCAGGCCGGAATGCATGCTGACCCCATAGCCCCTGTTATGCATCACCGCAGGTATCTCCACCACCTGGTAACCCAGCAGCAGCATCTGGATCAGCATATTGGCGTCGGGGTACTGGTTGTCAAAATTACCGAATTTGGAGTAGTGCAGCGCCGCCCTGCAGCTCAGGCCCTGCAAGCCGGTGGTGGGATCATTGATCCTGCGCCCTGTGGCAGCCCTGATACAGAACCTGAACAGGGCATACGCCGTCCTCTTGAAGACAGATACAGGGAACTCACTGCTTCCCTCCATGAACCTTGATCCCAGCACAATATCCGGATACTCCCCGTTCGGTTCCGGCGTCTTCAGTCTTTTATATATGACAGGAATATTACAGACATCATGCTGCCCGTCAGAATCCATCTGGATGATGTATTTATACTTTCGCCGTATGGCATACTTGTAACCAAGCTGTATGGCGCTGCCGTACCCCAGGTTGAACACATTGGTCACCAGCGTATATCCATACTTCTTGACGATCCAGTTGGTGGAATCCGAGGAGGCATCATTCATGACCAGCACATCCGCTATCCCTGCTATTTCCGGGGATGCCAGCTGTTCCAGTACGCCCGTAATATTCTGTTCTTCATTATAGGCCGGCATGATAATCAACAGATCCTTCTGTTCCCTGTACTTCACATCCATCTCTCCTCATACTTAAAACTGGTATATTGTTGCGTTTATTTCAATAATCCTGTCAGAAGTTCGATATCTTCCTCATATGTCACCTGCTTACAGGCGGCAGCCTGCCGCAGTCTCTCACGAAGGGGTTCATCCGCCAGCAGTTCCAGGATGGCATCCTTTACCGCCTCGGGAGACAATTTGCACAATATGCCGTCACTGCCATGAATGATCTGCTCCCTGTTGCCGGTACAGTCCGAGGCAATGATGGCACAGCCTAATATCTGCGCTTCCTGTATGGCAATACTCTTTCCCTCATACCGGGTGGCATGTACATAGAGATCCGCCTGCCTGTAATAAGGAAACGGGTTCTCCACCGCTCCGGCCAGGACAAAATCCTCCTCCAGACCGTATTCCGCGATCCGGTGCTCCAGGGCGCGCCGCTCCTCTCCCTCTCCCAGCACATACCATCTTGCCCGGCAGCCCGCGTCCTTCAGCAGTTTCATGGCACGGATGGCCACCGGATAAGACTTCTGGCTGTTTAGCCTGCCCACCGTCAGAATCCTTGTACCCGTATAACCATCCGTGAACCCCTTTCCCTGAACGGACTTTTCCAGTATCACTTCCCTGTTTATCAGATTGTGGAACACCTGCGTCCTGTCCGCGCATTCAGGGTATACCATAAGCAGCTTATCCCGGATCTCCTCCGCAATGGGAAACAGTGCGTCAAACTGTAGATAACAGTCCCTGTCAAGGCTCCTGGTATATCCTGCCTGTTCGTAATCAATGTGGATAAAGGCTGCCTTCTTTCGGGCTTTCACATGATCCGCCACATAATAGGCGGCTCCCCCCTCCAGAAACGCCACCGCCAGGTCATATTCCCGGGAAATCCGCATCCCGCCGTCCGACAACACCCTCCAAAACAGCTTATCTGTCTGGACTCTGCCTTTTTTCAGCATAGCCCAAATATTCCGGCACAGATAGGGAATCAGCCTGACCACTGTGGCACGGTTCAGCATGGCCTTGATCACCATGCCTGCCATGCGGAGCCGTCCTTTGGCAGAAAACACGGAGCAGTCGCTGAAGCTTTTATTCAACAGGCGCACCCCTGGGGGAAGCTTTGACACCAGTTCGCCCTGTCCCATCAGCACATACAGGTCGATCTCACAGGAAATCTCCAGCCTGCCAAGAAGTTCCATAAGCGCCGTCTCCGCCCCCGCACGACCCAGGGTATTCATCACAAAGAGGATCCGTTTACTCATGAGCCTTCTGCTCCTTTGCCGACATAAGCTCCTGAAGAATGCTTTCATTTTCCTGATTCAAAAGGGATACCTGCATTGCAAGCTCCTGATTCTTCATGATCAGTATCGAAATAGCAATACTGAAACCGAAGAGACATAGCAGCAGCATGAGCCCCAGCAAAACTATAACGGCCATCACCGCCACGAAACTCCCGTCCGTCACTGCCAGCACAATTCCCGCTACGATCAGGCACAATGCCGTAGCTCCCCATATCATGCCGAAATTTTCCGTCAGCCTGTGCCTTGCATAAGCCAGGAAACTCCATACCAGGAGCAACACACCTGTTCCAATCATAATGAGTCCGACAATCCCTGTCATCTCCATAATCTTTCTCCCCTTTCCATTTTCCACGATCTTTCATACAGGCCTGCCCCTTGACCCCCCTGGGATTTGAGCCTGTCAGGTTTCGGGGTTCTGGCTGCTGACAGAAGCCAGGATGCCCCTTGTCCCCCCCTGGGATTTGAGCCTGTCAGGTTGACGTGTGAGCTGTAACGTCATATACCTTCGCATCCGGCCGCTTTCCCTTCGTCGCGGGAAACAGCGAGCCCTTGCAGAAGGTATGCTCATCCAGATGCCTCTCCACCCACCTCAGCCGCATATAAGCCACGGTCAGCCCCACGAAACTGCCTGCCACTACCCCCAGCCCATACCAGATCTCCGAAAACTCTGTGGCCTTCAGGCTTCCCAGGAACGTGACCAGGCAGAAAGCCATGGAAGTCATAAGCGCACCGTTCAAATCATTGAAATAATACAGGAAAATGATCTCCGCATACATGACAAACAAAATAAAGTATCCTGCCGCGAGACAGGGGTAGATCCTGAGCACAGTGCCGGAAAAGCCCAGCTTCGGCAAAAAGACCAGCATCACCAGATATACCACCACAGATATAATAAACTGGATACGCACCAGATTCAACAGTTCCCTGGACAGCTGGCGGAACATCCTGGTCTTGGTGTTTACGATATCCTGCCATCGGCCGCCTGTGACCGCCTCGGAAAATATCTTATACCTTTCGTGAAAATGCATCTCCACCCTGGAAATGAAGATCACCGTGGCGGAAATATTGGTAAACATGGCAAGACAGGTAGCCATGTCATACATCGGCGCCATTACAAAGGAATCCACCACCACCATCTTCATCCGGGTGGTCCAGAACACAAAGTTGTGGATGTAAAGCCCCAGGATATACCCTGTATTGATCAGAACCAGTTTCCAGTACTTTTTAAAATACCGGAAAACTTTCCTGTAATTGTTGCTGTTCTTCCTGAAATACCGGCGGATCGTTGACATTTCCAGCACAGCCGTCAACAGGAATCCCATGCTCAGGGCCAGAAGCATGCTGTAGGTCAGCTCCACATCAAACACCAGAACCAGCAGCAGCGATACCAGAAACGCCAAAACCATGCCTCCGGTGAAATAGAGGGAGATCTTGGAGTAGTCCTTGCAGATGGAGAGGTAAAGCATGGAATAAAAGACCAGCACCAGCGCAATATAGCCGCAGAAGCCGGTGAACACATAGTACAGCGCCACGCCTCCCACAAAATATTCCCAGAAGCAGAAGGGAATGCCCAGAAGGCAGCTCAGCGCGACGTTCAGGATAAGACCCGCGTAATAACAGGGCATGATATCCTCATACGTCTCCTCGTAAATGACATCGGACAGATAGCGTGAAAGCACCGCATTAAATGGCGCCGCCGTCAAAAGTGAGAATATGAAGATGTACAGCACCGTGGCGGAAAACAGATTTCTCTGTGCATAACCCAGTGTATCATATCCCAGCACCTTACTCATCAGCATAATATTGCCAATTACAACGAACATGGGAGTCACAGTAATCATCATACTGTAGCCGAATCCCACCAGGTTCGTCGCAATGGACTCTTTTTCAAATATTTTATTCAGTCTTACGCCTATACCAGCCATGATCGCTCTCCTTCATCAGCCTGGCGTCTTCTACCGCCAGTCCTCGATATCCCTGTATATCTTCTGGTAAGTTCTCTTCATATCCTCTATCTTATAACGGGACATCAGGCGTTTATAGCCGTTCTCCCCCATCTCCTCCCGCTTTTCCTTGCTGTAGGCCAGCTCCAGGATCGCGGCTGTGATCTCCTCCACATTCATGACATGGGTCAGGATTCCTGCCGGACCGTAGGAATCTCCCTCCCCGTAAATCAGTCCGCGGCAGTTTCCCACGTCTGTGGCAATGGCCGGCTTATGGGCCGCATATCCCTCCAGTATGGTCAGGGGCTGACCCTCGCTGACGCTGGTGAGAATCGTCATATCCATCTGCCAGAGGTATTCCGGCACATTGACCCTGCCGGTAAATACGATATCCCGGACTTCCAGCGTCTGTACCAGTTCCATACACTCCTCCGCATACTCCGGATCCTCGTCCGTGGGTCCCATGATCCAGAGTTTCAACGCGGACACCTTCTCCTTGGCAAAGGCAAAGGCCCTGATCAGCGTCTTCACATCCTTGATCGGGGTGACCCGGAGCACGGCACCCACATGAATCATATCCTCCTCCAGGGTGCGCTTCATATCCTCCGTCACCACAAAGCGGGAAGCATCGATCCCGTTGGGTGTGACCATGGTAATATTCTTGTCACATCCCAGCTCTATCTGCAATTCCCTGGCGTGTTCATACAGGCTTGTCACCAGCTCCGCCTCACTGTAGGCAAGCTTGGACATTTTCTTAAACTGTTCGATCCAGATATTTTTATAAATCCCCTCCACCCACTTCGCCCGAATCAGCTCTTCCTCCCGTTCCCTGGTGTAAATACCATGCTCCGAGATGATCAGCTGACAGTTATGCTTGTACTTTGCCATGCAGCCCAGGATTCCCGCGTATCCGGTAGCCACACAGTGATACAGGTCCGCCTTCGGCACATCCATTCTCATGGCCAGGAACAGGGGCAGATAAATAGACCTCATGGTCCACAGGAAATCGGAAAATACCACCTCGGGATAACGCAGCTGGTAACATTCCCGGGCTGCCCTGAAAAAGTCCTGCCCCATCAGAAGCTGGTTCAGCGACAGCTTCTTTTTCGAGAAGAGCGCAAACAAAGGCTTCCACTTCACGTTCTGGTTGAGCAGCAGGCTCTTTAGCGCCTCATACTCCTCCTTGTTCAACCGTTTCTGTCTCTTTCCGGTGCCCTCATTGACCCAGTCGTTATCCTCCAGATAGAGTTCATAGACCTGGGTCAGGTTCTCCGGCAGTTCATAGGCAAACTTGCCCCTGAAAGACCTGTTTGCCACGATGGTCATGAGGATGAACTCATGCTCAGGGAATGATTTGATCAGACTGTGAATCCAGCTGGATACGCCGCCTACCACATAAGGATAACAGCCCTCCGCAACCATACAAATTCTCATTTTTGCACCCTTCTATCTGAAAAACCCCGATACACTGTTTTTCACTTCTATCGTCACTTCTGTCTCTGTTGCCTCCAGCAGATAATAGCCGCCTCCCATATCCTGCAGGGTTGCCCCCTGCACCTGACCGGGCACGCCCTCATTCAGCTTGAACAGGAACCAGGCACTGCTCTCAAATTCATTGATATGCAGGAAAATGTCATCGTTTATCCTCTCCGTCCTGTAATCCAGCGTCAGGAATTTTCTGACCCTGGCATCGCTTTCCGTCAGAGTCGTCTGGGTAAACGCCTCGTAATCACGCCAATAGGTGGTAAGGTTCCGGGACAGTTCACGGGAAAGGTTCTCCCAGTAATCCTCTTCGTCCTCCGGATAAGACACATCCTTCATATCCAGGACCACATTGGAATAACCCAGCGCCGTCTCATAGCCCATGATTGACAGATTCGCGGCATACGTATGATCCTTGGCATATGCCGTCCCCCGCTGCATCACCATGCTTCTGTCCAGATAGTCCACAATGGGCTCATCATCGTCGGGCGCCGTCACCACCGTCCGGAGCTTAGGAAAATACCGCTTCCAGGGGCCTGCCATGACCTCCTTCAGATCGTCCGTATACATGGAGATAAAGCTGTAGTCTCCCGCATTTTCCACGTAATAGGCGTAATCCCTGGACAGCTTTCCCTCCATGGTAGTATTGGATACCCTTCCCATGGAAACGCCCAGTTCCCCGTACTGCTCCTTCACAAGGGTCATATACCGGGGCAGGATCTCACCCTGCGGCTCATTCTCGTCACTGTAGTCCAGCTGGGGAGTCACCATAAGGCTGATGCGGGCTCCTGTCTTCTCTGCAATTGCAATCAGTGACGGCCATATCACGCTTTCATACAATGCCGGCTGGGTACAACTGTACAGGCTCTCCAGTTCTTCCGAATTATCCTCCGCAAACCCCGAAAATTCCGCCACCGTCATACACTGGGCGTTCACAATGGGATATATTTCATAGGAATCCGCCTCCGCCATCATGGCGCTGAGGAATCCGACCCCGTACATATTTGTCATATAGTTGGCGTTGACACAGAAGATCCTGGCATTGCCCGCGCTCTTTCTCCAGAGAATGGCAGGCATATTCTCATTCTTATATTCGTCCTCGTCCATCATGCCCATGATATAAGTCTTGGTGCCGCCGTCCAACACATACCAGTGAACCACCATCTCCAGATCCTGCTCCACCGTGTCGTTCATATCCGTGGCATAGATCCTCTCCCCGCCCAGCAGAAAACCGTCAAAAAGGTGCACGCCCTCCACCAGCACCTCCCTGTTACGCATACTCCGGATCCCCAGGAACTCACAAAATTCCGGACTGGCCGTCATGGTGGTGATATGGGGCATTTTCGCAAAGATCAGATGCACTCCCTTCCGGGTCAGCTCCTGCATGGCAGGCAGATCCCGGTCCACATCTATGTACCTTCCGTCAATGATCACCACCTCAGGAAGCTCCTCCTCCGGTATCACGTATTCCTCGAAGGACTCATATTCCTGCAGTCCCCGCTTTGTGTAGGTGCACCAGTAGGTCACCACATCCCTCATATCCTGGATAAAAGAAGGTTCAATGAACACGGCATACCTTCTGGGAAGCTCAAACTCACTGTTGTCCGCCCTGTCCAGCCGGTACATGTTGGTGGCGTTCAGGCCATACGTATACGAATCCTCATAGTCATTGACATTATACTCATTCAGCTCCTGTTTCAACACGCCGGTGAACATGAACATGAACAAGAGGATCACTATCATCAATACAATTGTAACATAATTTCTGCGCGATACCATAATTCAGCCTCACTCATATTGTTGCCCTAATACTCCTTACTGTTGTAACCGTAATAGTCTATGGACAGATCAAACAGCCGGTACGGGTTCTGGTCAATCTCAAAGCAGACGAAATCCGTTGTCTCGTAATAGACCCTCATTTCATTGGGATACATGGACTGGAAAGCCAATGCCCAATAGTACAGCCTGGACATCACCGTATAGCGGTTGCGCCCCTGGTATACTCCCAGTCCGCCTCCCTGAGGAAGCGGCCTGCTGGCGCCTGAAGCCGATATCCTGGTACCGCTTCCCTCATAAGATATGGCATAGTCTATGGGGATCTTTTCAATATACACATAAATCCTGGGGGTAGGGATCGTCAGGTATTCCGCCTGTCTTTCACCCTCCATTGCACGCAGGAAATTGATGGTCTCATAATGATATCCGTCATTCTCCACCATCCGCAGTTCGTCATTTGCGGAAATGACGGTAAACATGAACCGCTGATTGTCATGCAGTATATTCGTGAGGCAGATGATGGCGTCATTACTCTCCATAGCCGGCATGTCCAAGGGAAGCCTGTATGCTCCGCTGAACAGCAGGACACTTACCATCAGCCCAACGCCTCCAAGGGACAGCATATTGGCAATCATCTGTGTTGTGACCCACCCGACCGCCAGACTGATCAGGGCGTCTATGGCAAACGCCAAGGCAGCGGGCAGCGTATACGCGAGATAGATACTGCATCTGCTCATATCCATCAGTGCAGGGATTCCAAGCCAGCGTGCCATTATCACCGCACATAAAAAAATAGTAAAAAAAGCCACTGTGATCAAAACACACCCGTAATGCCTGGTCTTTCTTCGAAACAGATTGATAAATCCAACGCATCCGGGAATCAAGGTAAATACCAGGATTGCCGACACAGTATCGGAAGACGCGTTGCTCAATATGTATACGTTTACGGCATTTCTCAATCCTGTCAGAAACCTGACTGTCTTGCTCCACTTCACATTCACCCACGATTTCAGCCGCTCCGACAAAGGCACCTTCGGCTCCGGCGGCTGCAACGTTTCCTGTGACCGCGAAACACCGTCTGCAAACGCCTGCCCCCCG
>CANDMD010000161.1 GCA_947385725.1 uncultured Lachnospiraceae bacterium
GGAGCAAGGGAGCAAGGGAGCAAGGGAGCAAGGGAGCAAGGGAGCAAGGGAGCAAAGGGGCAAGGGAGCAAAGGGGCAAAGAGACAAGAGAGTAAGAAAACAAAAAGACGAGGAAATACGAAAATAAGAGGATGAAACGAGGAAGAACAGAATGAAAATTGCCCATATAGCGATAAGGCAGGACGAGGTGATCATACAGGAACTGAAACAGCATTTGGAGCATGTGGCCAGGCTATGCGGAGAGTATATGCGGCCTTTGGGTTGTCCCACCATGGGGTATCTGGCAGGGCTCATCCATGATCTGGCGAAGACTCTGTCTGCGTTTCAGGATCGCATGGAGGCAATCGGCTCAGGGCTGCCGGATCCCGGACAGAAGGGAGGACATGCCTCCGGCGGCGCGGTGCTTCTGGATAAACTGGCCGGGGAGGAATGCGCCAACGCCGGTCTGGCGGGAATGTTTGCCCTACAGGTGATGTGTGAAGCGATATTTTCCCACCATGCCGCCCTGCCGGACAATGTTTCACCAAAGGGGGAAGACGGATATTTGGGCCGTATGCAGTGTGAGGAAGAGGATCTTCGCGAGATGGAAGATTACCTGTGGAATGAAATAATTACAAGAGAGCAATTTTCAGCACTGTTAAAACAGTCTTTCAGTGAGGCGGAGAAGCTGCTCCAAAAGGTGTCTGGCTGTACAGAGAAACCCAAGGAAGCCCGATTCTTTATGGGATGCTTCCAGAAAATGCTGTTGTCATCACTGATCGACAGTGACTGGCTTGACAGTGCGTTAAATGGAGGAAGTGAACTGCCGGAAGGCAGAACTGTCATGGAAACAGGACTGGCAGGCGGTGAGCAGAGGGAACAACTGTTTTTAAAATTTCTTGAGAACCTGGAAAGCTATCTGCGGAAAATGGTGGTCGATTCGAGCAGGGTGAATCTCTGGAGAAATTATATTTCGGAAAACTGTAAGGAAGCCGGAGGGAGAAAAGGGGGAATTTACACATTGTCCTGTCCCACGGGGGCAGGGAAAACGCTTGCGTCACTGCGCTTTGCGCTTACCCACTGTGTAAAACAGAAAAAGCAGAAGATTTTCTACATCATTCCGTACCTGTCAATCATAGACCAGACGGCAAAGTGCGTGAAAACGGCGCTGCAGAATGGGGATCCGGACATGCCGGCTGAGAAATATATCCTGGAACTGCACTCTAACGCGGAGGCGGATCAGGGGCGGGGAGCATCTGAAAGAGAGGACTCTTTGGAAAGAAGCTTCTGGGTGCAGAGGATGGCGGAACCTGTGGTATTGACCACAATGGTGAGATTCCTGAATACTTTTTTCGCATCCGGCACAAGGAACCTTCGCCCGGCGCATCAGTTCCAGGACGCGGTGATCATATTTGATGAAATTCAGACGCTTCCCATAAAACAGATCGCCATCTTTAACAGTCTGATTAATTTCCTGTCAGGGATGTGCGGATGTACCTGTGTCCTGTGTACCGCTACGCAGCCTCTTTTGGGGGAACTGCGTGAACCGGTGTATCCCGTCCGGCTGGCATGTCCGGCGAAGCTGACGGAAATTCCCAGGGAAGCCACGGAAGCCTTTCAGCGGGTGGAGATCAAAGCGTGTTTAAGGAACGGCGGTTATTCCGGGGAGGAGTTAGGCAGCTTTGTATGGGACAGGGCGTCAGAGACGGACAGCCTGCTGGTGATCATGAATACGAAGCAGTCAGCGCTTACAATATACAGGGAGGTGCTTCGGCGGTCAGATGCGGAATTGAAGGTATATTATCTTTCCACAAGGCTTTACGCCGCCCACAGGAAGGAAACCATAGGAGAAATAAGGGAATGTCTGGCAGCAGGGGACAAAATAATTGTGGTCAGCACACAGCTCATTGAGGCCGGCATAGACTTTGACTTCAGCTGTGTGATCCGCGCACTGTCGGGCATGGATTCCGTGGTACAGGCAGCTGGGAGGTGCAACCGCGAGGGAAAAAGGGAAAAGGGGATGACTTATATCGTCAATCCCGATGAGGATCTGGAAAACTTAGTGCATTTGAAGGATATCCGGGAAGGGGCAAGGGAAACGCACAGGCTGCTGTGTGAGTTTGAAAAGACTCCGGGGGAGTTTGACGGAGATCTGTTGTCTGACAAAGCGATACATACGTATTTCCAATATTATTTCTGGACGCGGCAGGAGGAAATGCTTTATTCGATTCCCGTGGGCAGCGGATATACCATGTATGAACTGCTGTCCGATAATTGCAGTCTGGTAACATCAGCTGTAAAGCATAATGCCTATAAGCCAAAGGCGCTGAATCAGTCGTTTCGCACGGCGTCAGAACATTTCCATGTGATAGAGGAAGGAGGGGATCCGGTCTTTGTGCGCAGGAACCGGGGAAAGGAAATCTGGGAGGAGGTGCAGAGAGCCCGGGACTATTGGAACGTAAAGGAGCTGCTGAAGGAGGCACAGCTATATGTGGTGAATGTACCGCCACACGAACTGAAAAAACTGGGAGAGGGCAGGGGGGTAATTCAATGGGATGACAGAATGGGAATGTACGTGCTCAATGAGATGTATTATGATGAGAGGACGGGGCTGAGCGGAGAGGTCAGCGGAGACATGCCGCAATATCTTTTTTGAGGGTTTATTTTCACTTGTTTCCGGAGGGAGACAGGATACTGCTGATCCGCATGGAAGGAGACGGAAAAGAGATAGAAAAGAGACAGGGAGGAGACAGGAAAGAGACAGGGGGGAGACAGGAAAGAGACAGGAAAGAGACAGGAAAGAGACAGGAAAGATGCAGGAAAGAGGCAGGAAGGAGAAAGGAAGGAGGAACATGGAAAAGAAAAACAGTATTACATTTTCACTGACAGGACGGCGTGCGCTTTTCACGGATCCCATCAGTAAAATGGGCGGTGAAAAATTCTCTTATCAGACGCCTACCTATCAGGCATTGAAAGGTGTTCTGGAGAGTATCTACTGGAAGCCCACTATTATCTGGGTGGTAGACAGGGTACGCATCATGAAGCAGATCAAATCGGAGTCGCAGGCGGTGAGACCCATCGACTATGGCGGGGGGAACACGCTATCGATCTATACGTATCTTTCGGATGTGGAATACCATGTCCAGGCGCACTTTATCTGGAATGAAAACAGAACGGAACTGGCCGACGACAGAAATGAAAACAAACATTATTTTATTGCAAAGCGCGCCTTGGAAAAAGGGGGGAGGAGGGATATCTTCCTGGGTACGAGAGAGTGCCAGGGGTATGTGGAGCCCTGTAGTTTTGACAGTGGTCAGGGCGCCTATGACGAATGTGAGGAATTTCCCCTGGGAGTGATGTTCCATGGCTTTACGTATCCGGATGAGGCGGTCAGGGAAGAAGAGAAAAACAAGCTGACAGCGCGGTTTTTCCATCCGGTGATGCGCAGGGGGGTCATTGAGTTTCCCATGCCGGAGGAATGTACCATACGCCGGATCCTGGCGGACCGCAAACTTAAGGGATTCGGGCTGGACAGAGGGAATATGACCTTTGCGGGGGGAGGGATGCTGGATGAGTTGGCTGAATGATTTATATCTGACCTATGAGGCGTGTAAGAGTGAAGCCGGCGTTGTCAGGGAGGATAAACCCCTGCTTCTGCCTATTGCTCATCTGACCCAGAATGCCCAGCTGGAGGTGGTGCTGGACGGGGAGGGAAACTACCGAAGGGCATACCGGGTGGACAAGAAGGATGCGGTTACGGTCATACCTGTTACGGAGGATTCGGGCAGCAGGGCAGGAAGCGCGGTGTTTCCCCATCCCCTGGCGGACAAGCTGGAATACATTGCCGGAGATTACTGTGATTTCGTGCCAGAGGAGAAAAAGGAGAAATTTGAAAAGTATATTGCACAGCTGAAGGGGTGGGTGGAATCGGATGATTGCATCCCCCAGGTCAAAAGTGTGTACCAGTATCTGCAAAAGCGTACCATCATGCATGACCTGATGGATGACGGGTTCTTTGCTTGCGTGGACGGGAAACCGGAGGCGGAGAAGCAGCAGGGGGTGTCTGTGCAGGACTGGTTTGTACGATTTTCCGTAGAGGTACCTGGGAAGCCGGAGAGCAGGCTGTATTGCGATACGGAGGTCTTTGAGAGTTATATCAGGTTTTACCTGTCCGGGCAGGAGAAGAAGGAACTGTGTTATGTTTTGGGGGAAACGGTTCCCTGTTCCGAAAAGCATCCTGCAAAGATCAGGCATACCGCAGATAAGGCGAAGCTGATCTCCTCCAACAATGCGTCCGGAGTCCTGACTTTTAAAGGGCGGTTCAGCGATAGCGGACAGGTGGCATCTGTGGGGTATGAGGTTTCCCAGAAAGCCCATAATGCCCTGCGGTGGCTCATTGCAAAGCAGGCCTGCCTGAGGGTGGGAGAACAGGTTTATGTGGTCTGGTCCGTGGAAAATCCGGAGATAAAGGATCCTTTTGCACAGTTTTTCGGGGAGGAGGCACAGGGTGTCACTACGGATGAGGTTTTTGCGGCCAGGGTTCGAAGGGAGATATGGGGATCCAGCAGGGAGATCAGCGGGACGGAAAAGGTGATGGTGATGGGAGTGGAAGCTGCCACTACCGGCCGGCTGTCCATCCTCTTTTACCAGAAGTACGAGGCGGTACAGTTTCTGCGGAATATCGTCAGGTGGAAGACGGAATCCTGCTGGCTGACCAGACAGGGAAAGGATCGAAAGACGGCGGTCTGGTCCCCTTCCCTGATCGACATTGTGAATCTGACGGCGGGGGATAAGAATGATAAGCTGAACAAAAGTATGCGCGAACGGCTTGTCCCCTGTATCGTGGAGGGAAGAAAACTGCCCTATGATGTGGTGCTGTCTGCGGTGAAGCAGGCGGTTAACCCCATGCATTATGAAAATATCTGGGATTGGGACAGGGTGCTGTCCATCACCTGCGCACTGTTGAGAAAATGGCAGATTGAAAGAGGAATGGGAGAGGAGGTCCATGGAATGCGATTAAATGAAAAAAGCGAGGACAGAAGCTATATTTTCGGGCAGCTGCTGGCTACGGCGGAAATGCTGGAGGGAAATGCGCTGGCCATAGGGGGCGGAAAGGAACCGGGAAGAAATACGGCGGCAGAGAAATATTTTGTCCGGTTTCAGAGATATCCGGTGGAGACCTGGCTGACCATCATGAATCAGCTGCGGCCCTATGTCGCAAAACTCAAGTCGGCGGGTAAGCTGTATTATGTCCAGCGGATAGATGAATTGACGTCAAGGCTGGAACTGACGGATAAGAGAAAGCTGGAACCCACGTTTTTACAGGGATACAGCTGCCAGATGATGGCGTACAGGGAACATATTAAGAAGGCAGGACAGGAACAAGGCACGGGGGAAGCGCAGGAAAGAGTAGCAGGACGGAATATAGAGTAACGGAAGCCAATTTATACTGCTTAACAGTCAAAATTTCCGAATAACCTGACTACATAACGCCAGCTATATACGTTTAACCAGTGCAATACGGTAAATTCGGGCGTTATGTAGTATAACGCAATAAAACATAGCGCAATAAAACCTGTTGAAGAACAACGAAGATTAATAAAGAGTAATAAAAGGGCAATAAGAGAGCAATAAAAAAATAATACAGTAAAAAGGATTTAGGTAAAGCAAAATAAAAATGGATTGTTGCACTGTATGACAGTAATCCTACAGTATATGTACGACAGTGCCGGAATGGAGGAAAAATATGGGTGAGTTTACAAACAAAATTGATTTCGCAGTGGTGTTCAGCGTCAAAAATGCAAATCCCAACGGGGATCCCCTGAACGGAAACAGACCCCGGGAGACATATGACGGTTTTGGGGAGGTCTCCGATGTATGCCTGAAAAGAAAAATGCGGAATCGCATGATTGATATGGGATATCCTGTATTTGTACAGTCGGATGAGAAAAATGTGGACGGCATCAAAAGCTTAAGCGAGAGGGCGGGTTCAGCGCCGGAACTCAAGGAGGCAGGAAAGGATAAGGATAAATATGCGGCGGCAGCCTGCAAAAAGTGGATGGACGTCAGAACCTTCGGGCAGGTGTTTGCGTTTAAGGGGAACGGTTCCGACGGCATTTCCGTAGGTGTGAGAGGCCCCGTGTCTGTCCAGACAGCGGTCAGTGTGGTGCCCATTGACATTTCTTCCATGCAGATCACGAAGAGCGTCAACAGCGAACCCAGCGAGAAGAAATCTTCCGATACCATGGGCATGAAGCACAGGGTTGACTTCGGAATGTATGTGACATATGGCAGCATCAATCATCAGTTAGCGGAGAAGACGGGCTTTTCGGATGAGGATGCGGAGGTAATCAGGGAAATTTTGGTGACACTCTTTGAAAACGATGCATCTTCGGCAAGGCCTGAGGGAAGCATGGAGGTGTGCAAGGTGATCTGGTGGAGGCATAATTCGTTCCTGGGGCAGTATTCCTCCGCAAAGGTGCACCGGAGTCTTCATGTACAGAAGAAACCGGAGATTGACATTCCGAAATGTGCCGATGACTTTGAAATCACGGTAGAGGAGATGGAGGGGTTAAAGGCGGAGATTTATGACGGAATTTGAGTACAGGGAAGATGACTTTTTACAGCTTGCAGGTTTGCAGCATTTTACCTTTTGCAGGCGACAGTGGGCGCTGATCCATATCGAGCAGCAATGGGTCGAAAATGTGCTGACTGTAAAAGGGAGTCTTTTTCATGAAAAAGTGCATGATGGGTACTCCTCCGAGAAAAGGAAGGACTTGATTGTATCGAGGGGAATGCCTGTTCATTCCAGGATGCTTGGGATCAGCGGCGAGTGTGATGTAGTGGAATTTGTCCGGGCAGAGGAAGGTATTACTCTGCCTGGGCGCGAGGGGCTATATAAAGTGTACCCTGTGGAATATAAACGGGGCCGGTCAAAGCCAACGGATGAAGACAGGATGCAGTTGACGGCACAGACGATGTGTCTGGAGGAAATGTTTTTCACGGAAATTCCCGAAGCATATCTGTTTTACGGGGAAACGCGCAGAAGGGAGTGTGTGGAAATCACAGAGCAGTTAAGAGGTCAATGTAAAAAGCTGCTTCTGGAAATGCATCAGCTCTATGACAGGGGGTATACGCCGGAGGTTAGAAAAACGAAGAAATGTGAGGCGTGTTCACTGAAGGAGATATGTCTGCCCAAATTGGAGAAACGAAAAAATGTGAAATCATATATTGCGGAGTATGTGGACGGGGATTTTTGAGGGAACAGCAGCGGGGGTAACGAATTGAGAAAATTATTAAACACATTATATATTACGTCCGGGGATTATTATCTGTCGTTGGACGGGGAGAATGTGGTGATCGCACAGGGAAAAAAAGAAATCGGGCGGCTTCCGCTGCATAATCTGGAGGCAGTGGTAACCTGCGGATATGCGGGAGCCAGTCCTGCATTGATGGAGAAGTGTGCGGCAGAAAACATTTCCATGGTATTCCTGTCTGCCACAGGCCGGTTTCGAGCCAAGGTCACGGGAAAGGCATATGGGAATATCCTGCTACGGAGAACGCAATACCGAATAGCAGACGATGAAAAGCGGAGTTTGGAGATTGCCGTAAATTTTATCACAGGAAAGATACATAATGAAAGAAGCGTTATTAACCGAGCCATAAGAGACTACGCGGAAAGGCTGGACACTGAAAAATTGAGCCGGATTTCCGAACAGCTGAAGGAGTCTTTACAGGCAGTGAGGAAGGCCGAAGCAATTGAGGAACTTCGGGGTTACGAAGGCGAGGCAGCTTCAAGATACTTTTCTCAGTTCGATCAGTTGATACTGCAGCAGAAATCAGAGTTTACCTTTCAGGTCAGAAACAGGAGGCCTCCTCTTGACAAGGTAAATGCGTTGCTTTCGTTTACCTATTCACTGCTAACCGGAATGTGCACAGCGGCGTTGGAGACGGTGGGGCTGGATCCCTATGCAGGGTTCATGCATACGGACAGACCGGGCAGATGTTCCCTGGCATTAGATTTACTGGAAGAACTCAGGGCACCGTATGCCGACAGATTTGTGCTGTCCTGTATCAATAAGAGAATTGTAGATTCGGCGGATTTTGAACAAAAAGAGAATGGTGCGGTATTCTTAAACGAATCAGGTCGGAAAAAGTTTTTATCTGCATGGCAGAATAAGAAAGCCGAAAAACTGACACATCCGTACTTGCAGGAAAGTATCGAATGGGGATTGGTTCCATACGTGCAGGCGCTGTTGCTGGCGAGATATATACGGGGAGATCTGGATGGATATCCGCCCTTTTTCTGGAAATAGTGCGGTGGAATACTGGAAGCCACATGCGATCATGGGGAGGTGAGAAATGCTTATAGTGGTCACATATGATGTCTCAACGGAGTCATCGGAAGGAAGAGCCAGATTGCGAAAAGTGGCCAAACAATGTAAAAATTATGGCCAGCGTGTTCAAAATTCAGTGTTTGAATGCAAGATGGACGAAGCGCAGTTTGTCGCTTTCAGAGGCAGCCTGATTAAGCTTATTAATGAAAAGGAAGATAGTTTGAGGTTCTATCGTTTGGGAAATAACTACCAGAATCGCATTGAACATTATGGGAGTAAGGAAGTGCAGGATATTGATGGCCCTTTGATTTTCTGATCTGTGCGAATACCAAGCAGACATGGTTTGGCAGGGAGATTCGCACCTGAAACGGAAGATTGATTGCAGAAAATAAACTGAGATATCTTCAGAAATAGTTATTTTTTGTATAGTTTTAACAAGAAGTTTTGATGCAAAAGAGATATTTTTGTCTGCTTTTGCTGTCACTCCCCTTGCGGGGGTGTGGATTGAAATATTTACAGGAATGTATTAAAAATCACAATTTATTAATAACTACGCTTTCGGGCGTGTTGATTGTATTTTATG
>CANDMD010000162.1 GCA_947385725.1 uncultured Lachnospiraceae bacterium
ACTCCCGCGGAGAGCACCACATACCGTCTGGCAAAGCATGACCGGAAGAAGTGGCCTGCCATCAGGACGGCCGGGAAACAGGGTGATACTCCTTACTACACCAATTCCTCCCATCTGCCGGTGGATTATACGGTGGACATATTTGACGCGCTGGATATTCAGGACGAATTACAGACCTTGTACACATCGGGCACTGTGTTCCATGCGTTCCTGGGAGAGAAGCTGCCCGACTGGAAGGCGGCTGCCTCCCTTGTGAAGACCATTGCATATCACTATAAGCTGCCTTATTATACGTTGTCTCCGACCTACTCCGTCTGTAAGGAGCATGGCTATCTGGCCGGGGAGGTAAAGGTCTGTCCCCACTGCGGCGCAGGGACGGAGGTATACAGCCGTATCACGGGCTATTACCGTCCCGTGCAGAACTGGAATGACGGCAAGCTGCAGGAGTATGCGAACCGCAGGGAGTATGATGCGGCGAACTCAATGCTGAAACGCCCCGCCAGAAGCGTTGTGACCCTTTCCAATTACGGGGCGGATGT
Organism: uncultured Lachnospiraceae bacterium; assembly: GCA_947385725.1. Classification (GTDB taxonomy): domain Bacteria; phylum Bacillota; class Clostridia; order Lachnospirales; family Lachnospiraceae; genus Acetatifactor. Next base: position 540 of record CANDMD010000162.1, read on the forward strand.
GGAGGTAAGCGTGGAGGAGCCAAAGCATGTCAGGTATCTCTTTACCACGAAGAACTGTCCGAACTGTAAGATGGCGAAGGAACTTTTGAAGGATATCAGCCATGTGTTGATAGACGCGGAGGAAAATATGGAGCTTGCGGCGCGATATGGCGTGATGCAGGCGCCCACCCTGGTGGTTGTGGACGGGGTAAAACATAAGAAGTATGTCAATGCTTCCAATATCAGGAAATATGCTGACCAGATAGTACCTCTGGTGTCAGTCGAGGCACGGTAGTGCAGAAAGGAAGGTTCGATGATCAATAAGCTGATCGCCAATATCAAAAAGACGGATGCCCCTATTGTGGTGGGGCTGGATCCCATGATGAAATTTGTGCCGGAATATATCAAGGCAGCCAACTTTGCGGAGTACGGCGAGACTCTGCTGGGAGCTGCGGAGGCAGTCTGGCAGTATAATAAGGGGATCATAGACGCAGTCTGTGACCTGATCCCCGCGGTGAAGCCCCAGATCGCAATGTATGAGCAGTTTGGGATTCCCGGCATGACGGTATTTAAGAGAACGGTGGACTACTGTAAGGAGAAAGGCCTGGTGGTGATCGGCGACGTCAAACGGGGAGATATCGGTTCCACCGCAGCGGCCTATGCGGCGGGGCATCTGGGCAGGGTTCAGGTGGGCAGTAAGGCATATCCTGCTTTTGATGAAGACTTCATCACTGTAAATCCCTATCTTGGATCCGACGGCGTGAAGCCTTTTATGGAGACCTGCGTGGAGGAAAAAAAGGGGATTTTTGTGCTGGTCAAGACATCCAATCCCAGCAGCGGGGAGTTCCAGGACAGGCTGATCGACGGAAAGCCGCTTTACCAGTGGGTGGGCGAGCAGGTTGCGGCGTGGGGCGCCGAATGCATGCCGGCGGAGGGCGGTTACAGTTACGTGGGCGCCGTTGTGGGTGCCACTTATCCCGAACAGGGCAGGATCATGCGCAAAGTGATGCCAAAGAGCTTTATCCTGGTTCCCGGTTATGGTGCACAGGGCGGAAAAGGTGCGGATCTGGTGGATTTCTTTAATGAGGACGGCCTGGGCGCCATTGTCAATTCCTCCAGGGGAATCATTGCGGCATACCAGCAGGAGCAGTACTCCCGGTATGGGGAGCAGAATTATGCGGACGCCTCCAGGGCGGCGGTGACTGCCATGAAGGAGGATATCGCCTCCGCATTGGCGAAGAGGCTCTGACAGGGAGTTGCGAGGATGCATTCCTGGAGATGCCGCAGGAACTGTCGATAAGCTATTGTGAAACACGCTCTAGTACTGCGTTGCGTATATAACAGTGAATTTCAGTGCCGAATATTTGTGTCAGTGCTGAATTTACTGTTAATTGCACAATGCGGCACTGATATGTTTGGAAAGGATAAATAGAGACATGAATATAGTATGTTTGGATCTGGAAGGAGTATTAGTGCCTGAAATATGGATTGCCTTTTCGGAGGCCAGCGGGATTCCGGAGTTAAAGCGAACTACCAGGGATGAGCCGGATTATGATAAGCTGATGAAATGGCGTATCGGTATTTTGAAGGAGCACGGCCTGGGCTTGAAGGAGATCCAGGACACCATCGCGAAGATCGATCCCATGCCCGGGGCGAAGGAGTTCCTGGATGAACTCCGTTCCCTGACCCAGGTCATTATCATCAGCGATACGTTTACGCAGTTTGCCACCCCACTGATGAAAAAGCTGGGATGGCCAACCATTTTCTGTAACTCCCTGGAAGTGGCGGAAAACGGCGAGATCACGGGTTTTAAAATGCGGATAGAAAATTCTAAGCTGACCACCGTGAAGGCGTTACAGTCCATAGGGTATGAGACCATTGCCAGCGGCGACAGCTACAATGACCTTGGCATGATCAAGGCCAGTAAGGCCGGATTCCTGTTCAAGAGCACCGATAAGATCAAGGCGGATAATCCGCAGCTGCCCGCATATGAAACTTATGAGGAGCTGATGGCGGCGATCAAAGCGGTATTGTAGGCATGCAATGCGTATAGGCAGGCAATGCATATATAGTGACGAATGTATAAAATGGAAAAGTTTGCATAAAATATCTGCGACATGTAAACTTTTCTTTTTATTTGGGAGAAATCAGACTATGAAAGAAGAAACGTATCCTTTTGTTGTAAAACCGCTGCCCTATGAATATGACGCCCTGGTTCCCGTTCTGGATCAGGAGACGCTGCACTTTCACCATGATAAGCATTATAAGACTTATGTGGACAATCTTAACGCAGCATTGTCGGATTATCCGGAATTGCAGAAGCTGGGATTGTCAGATCTGTTACGCCGGATCGATCATCTGCCGGCTGCCATACAGACCCCTGTGCGCAATAACGGAGGCGGGGTTTATAACCATGAACTGTATTTTGACTCCATGAAAAGTCCTGTGGGGCAGGAACCTTCCGGGCTGCTCCTGGAAGCCATTGAACGGGATTTCGGTTCCCTACAGCAGTGGAAGGAGCAGATGAAGCAGGCGGCTGTAGGCAGGTTCGGCTCCGGCTGGGCGTGGCTGGTGACTGACAGGGACGGAAAACTGTCCATTGTGCAGACGGCGAACCAGGATGTGCCGGATCTGGATAAAGTGATCCCCCTCTTCCTGGTGGATGTGTGGGAGCACGCATATTACCTGCAGTATCAGAACAGGAGAGCCGACTATGTGGACGGCTGGTTCGGCCTGATCAACTGGCGCAAGGCGCAGAAACGCTATGAGGAAGCAATCGGATAATATAGCAACACCCCGCAGAATACTGCGGGGTGTCTGACTCTATTTAGGCCATGCGGTTTTGGTCTCTCTCTCTGCATGTGCTTTCTCGCGCATATGATTCAGGCGTTTTACAATGTAATCCAATTGCTCATCCTGCTTATCCAGCTGCGTTTTCAAGGAAGCTACAGCTTCCATCAATGTATCCAACTTTTCTTCCTGTGTCATAGGTGTCCCTCCGTATGGTTTATAGGCTTCATAATTACATGGAAATTTCATACGTTCATACTAACATATTGTGTGCGAAAATGCAAATTGAACAGAAACTACGAAAAAAACAAGCATTCTGCATCAAACCATGGTATAATGACCTTATTCAAGGCAGTCAGCGGCCGGATAGCCATCCATACAGTGATTGCGAGGCAATCATGGTATAATGATTCTGCTGATGCAGAATTCAAGCCAGCTGGTGCTGGCTTGCCATCACTTTGTGATGCATTATACCGGCAAGCCATGACTTGGAAATCAAATGTCTGCTTCGCAGCCGCTTGATTTCCTGCGCTTATGGTATAATAGACCAACAATTTTTTTGCTGCGAGGAGGTACCAATGGACATACAGAAATTGACAGACTTACTAGTTGCATCCAGTGAAAATATCAGCCAGGCCATGTTCATTCCCTGGTGGAAGGACGATTTTACAAGGGCAGGCTACAGGTACCATATGCTTGAAAAGGATGTAATCCAGGAGGCAGGGAAATGCCTGGCAGACTGTGACAGAGACAGATTGTTCTCGCCTGTAGGGCATGCAGGATTTACCCTCGTCCACCTTTTGGTGTGGCATAACTTCCATGATCTGGTGGAGGGAATGATCCGGGAGGGGAAAATCACAGAGAAGGACATAAATATGCCGGATCATTGCGGCCATGGCTATACGTTGCTTCACCTGGCCTGTTCCCGGGGAAACCTGGCCATGGTCAGACTGCTTCTGGAACATGGGGCAGGGGAGGATGCCTGTGATGAAAGGGGCATGAATGCATACCATTTTCTGGCGTATCCCAGGTTCCCGGAGGAGATACCGGTGCTGGATCCCGTATGTCTGGACAACTGTGTAAAACAGAGGGGGGACATTGCCCGTCTGCTGGCCTGTGACGTCAACCGGAGAGACAGGGACGGGTTCACGCCCCTGGAACGGCTGCTGTCCACGGAATACAGCGCCAGCTATACCTGGCCCCTTACGGAGGTCTTCCTGGAAAAGGGGGCACGCACGGATTATGTGGATCCGGAGGGCAATACCCTGTTGATGATGGCCAGGCGGAATGGACACCGGACGGCAGCCTTGCAGCTGATGGAGCAGTGCCCTGAGTTGATAGATGTAGCCAACAACCAGGGGATAACACCCTTGCAGCATGCCATTGACTTCCAGAACCAGGGCATGTATCTGGCTTTGCTGGATCATGGTGCAAGGCCGGCGCCTGGCGCGGGAATGGATCGATTCCCTCTGCAGCAGGTCACAAGCAATGCTTTCGGGGATGTGGAGCGGGATAACCAGGATGGACTGAGCCTGGCGCTGTATCTGACGGGAAAGCTGATCCGGCAGGTTGATCCGGATGATGAGGATGAACTGGGGGAGGTGGCAGGTATCCTGCACAACGCCCTGATATCTGATGAGGAGGCCAATGTGCTGGATGCCTGCAGGGACACGGGTATTGACTTTACCATGCCAGTGCTCTATGAGGGCGAGATGCTCTGCCTGCGGGACGAGTGCCTACTGGCCTGTTATGGGATAGGAGCGCTGCGCAGGCTGGCAGAACTGGGTGTGGACATGGATAAGGCTGTGATCAGGGGACGGACCCCGGCGCATATCCTGGCAGCCAGACGGGGTCAGGAGCATGGGGAAGGAGAGGAGTTCTATACAGAGGCAATAGGGTTTTTGACCAGAGAGTCCATGGAACAGGCGGACAAGGGCGGGAAGACGGCGCTTCACCTGGCAGTGGAGAATGGCCACACTGGCATGGTGCGGGCCATGCTGGAAAAGGGAGTGGACGTGAACCTTACAGTGGATGAACCGGGGGAAGCGGGAGTGACGGCACTCCATCTGGCCTGTTCCAACGGTTTTACGGACATGGTGGAACTGCTTCTGGATGCGGGCGCGGATGATGCACTGCAGACCTGCAAGGGGGAAAGTCCTGCCCATTATGTATTGCTGGGGAGCAGACATGGCAGCGGGCAGGATATGGAATCCAGGATACGGATCTTAAAGCGTCTGGAACATCTGGATATTCCGGATGAGGAGGGAATCACGCCGCTTCTGCTGGTCTCTTATGACACACGGGAGCTTCTCCCTCTGCTCTTAGACCGGGGCGTGGATGTAAATCACGGGGATCTGAGAGGGGTGACGGCCTTGATGCGGAATACGGACAAGGAATTGGCAAAGGAACTGCTCAGAGCCGGTGCCGATGTGAACAGGACGGACATCCAGGGAGATACAGCCCTTCATTATGCGCTGCGGGTCGGGGCAGAAGGAGATGCCAGGTATCTGATCCGGAAGGGGGCGGATTACAACCGGTCCAACAACCAGGGGGAAACCCCTGCCCAGATCGCCGTGGAAGAAGGCCTTGATACGGTACTGGAACTTATGACAGACATTGTGTAGGCTGCAATGTCTCTTTCAGAGAGACGATTCTTTTAACTTATGGGAATCGTGGAGCAGAGAAGTCCTTAGTGGGTAGGGTGGATTAATGAATGTGACGAATTACCAAAAAGAATTAGACATCATACTGGAAAAGCTGGAGAAGGATCGGCAGACGGGGCTTTTGGACGGCGGAGAGAAAAAGCGGTTATTCCTCCATAGCTGCTGCGCGCCTTGCAGCAGTTATGTGCTGGAGTATTTGTGCAGTCATTTTCATATTACGGTTTTTTATTTTAATCCGAATATCTCATCTTCCGCTGAATACCATAAGAGAGTGGAAGAGCAGATGCGGCTCATTGCTTCTTACAATCAGGAAATGGAAGCAGGTACGCGCAGGGGGTATCCCATTGATTTTGTTGAGGGGGATTATGATCCCCAAAGGTTTTATGAGGTGGCAAAGGGATATGAGTACTGTCCGGAAGGCGGGGAAAGATGCTTCCGCTGCTTTGATCTGCGCCTGCGGGAAACAGCAAAGCGGGCGAAGGAAACGGACGCTGATTTCTTCTGTACCACCCTGACCATCAGTCCCCTGAAAAATGCAGGGAAGCTGAATGAGATCGGAATGGCGTTGGCTGCGGTGTACGGTGTGCCCTGGCTTCCCTCTGATTTTAAGAAAAGGAATGGTTATAAACGCTCCATCGAACTTTCGGCGGAGTATGGATTGTACAGGCAGAATTATTGTGGATGCGGATATTCCTTGCACAATGCGGGAAAGTAGGGTAAAATACACTCAAGAATCCATCCGCTGCGCGTCTGCCGCGCTTCGCGCTCAGAGATTCTTTTGTTATCATGTCAGATGAAATCAAATGTTTGCTTTGCAGCCGCTTGATTTTCCGGATCTCGGTTCCACACAGGCGGAATTCCGGGAGACAGTATTGCTGCATTTTAGAGCATGGAGGATTGTATGAAAAAATTACTGGATCTGTTATCAGAAGAAATAGGACAGGCTTTTGAAGCCACGGGTTATGATGCGGCTCTGGGAAAGGTCACTGTGTCCAATCGCCCGGATCTCTGTGAGTATCAGTGCAACGGCGCGATGGCGGGAGCCAAGCAGTATCGTAAAGCGCCTGTCATGATCGCAGGGGAAGTGGCGGAAAAGCTGGCGGACAGCAAGGTGTTCAAAGAGGCGGCGGCAGTGGCTCCCGGGTTTCTGAATTTAAAGGTTTCGGAGAGCTTTCTGCTGGAGTATGTGAGAGATATGGCGGCGGCGGAGAAATTCGGGCTGGAGATATCCCCGAATCCCGGAAAGATCATCATTGACTATGGCGGGGCAAACGTGGCAAAGCCCCTTCATGTAGGGCATATCCGTTCTGCGGTCATCGGCGAGAGCATCAAGAGGATCTGCCGGTATGCGGGACATGAAGTGATCGGCGATGTACATCTGGGGGACTGGGGACTGCAGATGGGACTGGTCATCACCGGGCTTAAGGAACGGAATCCGGAGCTGGTATATTTTGACGAAAATTATCAGGGGGAATATCCCAAAGAGGCTCCCTTTACGATCTCGGAGCTGGAGCAGATCTATCCTGCGGCCAGCGCAAGATCAAAAGAGGATCCAGACTATAAGGCCCGGGCCATGGAGGCGACTTTCAGATTACAGAACGGGGACAGGGGATACCGCGCGCTCTGGAGACATATGATGGATGTGTCCGTAGCGGATCTGAAGAAGAACTACGGCAGCCTGAATGTGGAGTTCGATCTCTGGAAGGGGGAAAGCGATGTCCATGAACTGATCCCTGAGCTGGTCTCCTATGTGAAGGACAATCATTATGCGTACATCAGCGAGGGCGCTTTGGTGGTGGATGTAAAGGAGGAGACAGATACGAAGGAGATACCGCCCTGCATGATCTTAAAGTCAGACGGAGCTTCCCTTTATAATACCACGGACCTTGCTACCATTATGGAGCGTATGCGGTTGTATCAGCCTGATGAGATCATCTATGTGGTGGACAAGCGGCAGGACTTGTATTTTGAGCAGGTATTCCGCTGCGCCAGGAAGACGAAGCTGGTGCCGCCCGGGACGGAGCTAAAGTTTGTCGGTTTCGGCACCATGAATGGAAGCGACGGTAAGCCCTTTAAGACCAGGGACGGCGGCGTAATGCGCCTGGAGAATCTGATTCGTGACACGAAAGTGGAAATGCTGCGCAAGATCAGGGAGGGACGTGAAATGCCCCCGGAAGAAGCGGAAAAGGTGGCGGATATCGTTGCGGTGGCGGCGTTGAAATATGGCGATCTGTCCAATCAGGCCTCCAAGGATTATGTGTTTGATATTGACCGCTTTACCTCCTTTGAGGGCGATACGGGTCCTTATATCCTCTATACCATTGTGCGCATCAAGTCTATCCTGAGCAAATACCGGGATCAGGGAGGCGATACCGGAAGGGCTTTGTTCCGGCAGGCGGGAAATGAGTCAGAGAAGGCTCTGATGATGGAACTGGCCGGGTTCAACGCCATGATGCAGAATGCCGCTGAGGAGATTGCGCCTCATAAAGTGTGCGCGTATGTCTATGATCTTGCCAATGCGTTTAATCATTTTTACCATGAGACGAAGATTCTGGCTGAGGAGGATGAGACAAGGCGCGCCGGTCTGATCGCGCTGCTGGATCTGACCAGGGCTGTGCTTGAAGCCTGTATAGATGTGCTGGGATTCTCCGCACCGGAGCGGATGTGATCTTCAAAAAAGTTATTGACAAAAGTACTTGCCCATAGTATACTAAATAAGTCGGTTGTGATTACTTGCAGCCGATGGAATGGAAGTTTAGCTCAGCTGGGAGAGCATCTGCCTTACAAGCAGAGGGTCATAGGTTCGAGCCCTATAACTTCCATTTTGGCGAGATAGCTCAGTTGGCTAGAGCACACGGTTCATACCCGTGGTGTCGAGGGT
>CANDMD010000163.1 GCA_947385725.1 uncultured Lachnospiraceae bacterium
CCAGAGGGATGTAACTATAATGATCTGTATATTACGCTTGATCTGGAACAGGAGAGGATTCTGCCATATCCTGCCACGAAGCATGAGGGGAAAAAATACAGTCCGCAGGACTGGGGAGAGCTATATAAGGAGATGGAACTGTATCAGGAGAAAACGGTAGCGGAACAGAGTGCCCTGCGGGGAGAACAAAGCTACGAGGTGCAGGCGGTCACTGCGGAGTGTGACGGGATAGTATTCCCATGCGTTGGGATAGACGGGATGTCAGATGGAGAGAAGCAGGAAAGGATTAATAGTATCCTGCAGGAACCGATAAGGACCTGTATCATGAACGAAGGCTGGGATAGCGATTCAGAGAAACAGAAGCTTTTTGACAAGGTGAAGATCTATATAGCATATCAGTCAGAGGAGTGGCTTTCCGTTGTATATTCTGTCACGGTATGTCGTCCATACAAGAGTTCTGACGGGGTAGCTGATTTTGGCGTTACAGTCGATCTGCAGAGCGGTGAGCGGGTAATGCTGGGAGACCTGTTTGAGATAGATGATCTGATGGCATGGATATATATAAGTGGGAGGTATGCGGAGAATAGCGCCAGCCAGCGTGAATTAGGGTTTCTGCTCACGGAGGAGGAGGTTTTGTCACATATTCAGGGAAAACCTCTTACAGAAGGCCATTTTTTTGTGAAACGTTATGCGGACAGGTTTAATACATTTTATTTATATGAGGGACAATTAGTGATTTTACAGGTTATGGGGAGTTTTGATATACCACTTCCTGAAATATGTGAATATCTAAAGGTTGATCCATGGTATTAAAAGAATGGCATTTATAGGGAGGAGGAAGCAAATATCATGACAAAATACTTCGAACTACAGGAAACGCCGGAGCTCAAATATGCGCCCCGCATCGGGAGCCTGTTTGGAAAATTTGACATCAGGAACATCAGGCTGGATAAATATCACTTACTGCCTGAGCGGCAGGTGTTTTTCATCGAGCCGTCGGAACAGGGCATATTTACGGATATCATCCTGTCGCCTTTCCTGATGATATCTCCCATGGTGCTGGAGGTCATCCGGAAGTATAGAGAGGTCTGCTTCTGTAGGGAAGTCATACTGGTCAACCAGCAGCAGAGGCGGTCGCAGCTTTACTTCCTGCCAGTGCTTGATGAGACAGGGGAGCTGCAGGCTGTCGGAAAGGAATACAGTCATGGGACATGCATGTCCAGACCGGAGAGGCAGCAGGGAGAGTGTGTGACCGTGGACAAAAATATTTTCTGGATCAGGGATTCCTTCAGGCGGCATACGATCATCTCGCTGGATATGGCGGAAAGCCTGATACGCAGGGATGTATTCGGGCTGGGATTAAGAGAAGTGGAACTGTACAGGAAAACACAGGAGAGGAGTGCGTGGCGATGAGGGAAGAGAGAATTATTGTCCGCCCGTTTGAGGAACTGCGGGTGGAGGACTACGAGGGCGTAAAGCAGGTCAATGAACACGGATATGCAAGGCTGACGGGGCTGATTCCGTATGAGAAAAGGGAGGAGTATCTGGGGCTTGGCAGGGAACAGACATGGGTGTTGATAACCGCCATGGCGGATGACATCCAGCATATCCTGTTCTACGGCATCGTGGAGAGCGTGAAGATCCATGTGGCCGGCAGGACATGCACGATGCAGCTTACAGTATATTCGGGAACCCTGCTGATGGATTACAGGGAGAGGATTCGCAGCTTCCAGAATCCGGAGCTGACCTACCGGAACCTGCTCGATGTCTGCAGTCAGGGCTATGATGATGTAAAGGGACGTATGACGGTGGGGGAATGGCAGCGCACCGGACAGCTCATCGTGCAGTATCAGGAGACGGACTGGGAGTTTATCCGGCGGCTGGCCAGCATGAACCGGACGGTCATCGTGCCCAGCTGCACCGAGCGTGGGGTGAAGTATTACTTCGGGGTTCCGGATGGTGTGGGCGCGCCGGCCGCAGAGCCCGCGGAGTACCGGACGCAGTGTGACATGGACGAGTACTGGCAGAAGAAAGGTAAGGGAATGGACGTCAGCCCGCAGGATACCGTCTCCTATATCTGGGAGGACAGGGAGATCTACGAGCTGGGCGGCACAGGAACCATCGGCGGACAGAAGATGACCATATGGAAAGTAGAGACACACATGAGGGGGAACGAGCTGTACCACACGTATCACATGCGCCGCAGACAGGGCACCGGCGTGCCGGCGGCGTACAATGCGCGCCTGTCCGGCGCCTCTCTGTTTGGCAGTGTGACAGGGGTGGACAGGGAGAAGGTGACGGTCCGGCTGGACGCGGACGAGAACCAAAACGGCGCGGGAACATGCTGGTTCCCGTATGCGACCGTCTACTCCTCGCAGGGCGGGACAGGCTGGTACTGTATGCCGGAGCCCGGCGATAAGGTCAGGCTCTACTTCCCGACGGACAGGGAGACGGAGGCATATGCGGCGGGCGCATATCACGAGGGGGACGGGGGACTGCGGACCAATCCCGCGTGCAAGTTCTGGCGGAACAGGGAAGGCAAGGAGATCCAGCTGTCGCCGGGGAAGATACTGCTCACGAACAACAACGGTACTTATATAGAACTGTCTGACACGGAAGGAATCCGGATGGCAAGCAGCGGCCCTGTGACAATCCATGCAGGCGGCGCCATGTCCATATCCAGCGCTGCAGCAGGCATCCAGTTCAGTGCGGAGAAAAAGATATTGCTGATACAGGGCGGCACGGCGATGAATCTGGGCGGCGACCTGCACCTGAGCGGCGCACAGATAAGATTATAGCAGACAGGGGGGATTCGTATGGAGACGAGTATCAGTTACGGGCTGCGGATGGAGAGCGCGCTGCCGCTCCTGTCAGTGGAGGGATTTCATTATGAGTGGGAACCGGACCGTCATGCTGTCCTGGAAATGGACGGTTATATCGCACCGGAGATGGCATACGGGATGGCGGAAGTCTGCGACAGCAGGATACATATATGGAAGAATGAGAAAAACGAGACGATTTTCCACGGATATGTGGTGCGGGTGCTGGAGGAGAGCGCAGGAGGAATGAGACGTGTGCACATAGAGGCGCGCTCTGCGTCCTGCATGCTGGACAGGCAGCCGCAGAGGCGTTCATTCCAGGCGGCGGGGGATACCTATGCACAGGTGGTCCGCACTGCGGTGCAGGACGAAAAGGGACAGGTCATATGTACGGAGGGAAATGATACGCCCATCGGGAAGCCCGTGATCCAGTATGACGAGACTGTATGGGCATTTGCCAGACGGCTTGCAGGCCGACTGGGAACCTGCGTCGTCGCCGATATCATAAGCGGGGAGCCGGCCCTGTGGTTTGGGATGCGTGGCGGGAGTGCGGTTCCGGCATTTCAGGAGGACGGGTATGATGTCCGCGTCACAAGGATGGCGCACGGGGACGGAAAGCAGACAGAGACCGTGTTTGAGACGGAGGGCAGGGAATTTTATAAGATCGGGGACCAAACGGTATTCTGTGGACGGCAGCTGGTGATATGCGGGGTGTCCGCCTGTTTCAGGAATGGAGAACTGACATTCCGGTACAGGCTGAAGGACAGGGAATCCTGCAAAGAGCTCTTTCAGGAAAGCTTTACCGGTCTGGGACTGGCCGGGACGGTGACAGGTGTCCGGAATGAACAGGTGAAAGTTGCCCTGGACATCGACGGCGGCAGGGAGACGGGCGACTATTATTACGACTGGTATCCGGAGACGGGAAATGCCCTCTATGCGATGCCGGAGACCGGTGCGCGTGTGGAGGTGTGCTTCGCAGGCCGGGACGAGAGGGAAGGGTTTGGACTGGACAGCTTCCTGGGCAGCCCTGACCAGAACAGCCCGTACCGGCACCGGAAACTTGACGCGGCTAACGGAAACCATGCGCACCTGTATGACAGCAGTATCGAGCTTGCCGACGGCGGACAGTACAGCCTGCGCCTGTGCGATGGCTCCATATCGCTGGATCACGTCAGGAGCCTGAGCATCTCGGCGGGCGGCGCTGTGCACCTGAGTGCGGAGAACATCACGGTCGACGCGCCGGATGAACTGAATTTTTATTATGGATAATGACTATGGATGAGATAGAGGAGGAGCGGCAGTGGGAAAAGAAAATGATAAAATTATAGGTGATTTTCTCTTTGAGGACTTTAAGAAAGAAATGAAGGAAAAAGACGAAAAACAGGTGATGGAGCTGATGTGCAGGCATTTTGAATTTTATGGGCAGATGCATTCACAAAATATCGAATATGCGCTAAGGGGCGCTAAATTGTCATGTACACACGGCAACAAATATATCCAACTGGACATGGCCAGGGATCATGGCATTTATGACGGGGAGGATGCGCTCATGGTGTGCGGGGATTGTATTCTACATGAAAACATTTATGATTTCGGGGCGTGTGGTAATGGTAAATTCGAACCAGTGTACAGTAAAGATGCACCGCCTCCGGGAAGGAAAACTCTCAACAAAGACGGACAGGAGCGGCATATATGCCTTCCTGTTCTGCTGGGTGAATGGGGATGTGGGAGTATTGATTCCAGGAGTCTGCTGATCAGTGTGGGACCTGAGGGCAAGATGTATGAGAAAGAGTCTTTCGATGGAGAAGGATTTTCCCAAAACACAATCGAGCAGATAGCACAGGAGCAATCCAAAAATGCGGAAGAGGATGCGGAGTATTCGCAGGCATTGATGACATGCGACAACCTGCTGTGCCTGTATGGGGGCGTGATCACGATTGAGGAGAACCCATTCAAAATGAAGAGGGAGCAGAGTAGCATTAGGAAAACATTTAATGTGGGAAATAATGAAATAAATATTAGGGCATGTAGTGAAGAAATTATAGCTTTTTTGAAGTGTTATGAGAGGGGGGGAATAAGGGCGACTATAGAGGATGAAATGAAATATTTGAATGAAGGCGAACCTGCTGTGAGAATGTATTATGATTCGGCAAATAAGCCTACAATTGGGTGGGGGCATTTAATTGTAGGAAATGGGGAATATGTTTTTTTAAATGGGGTAACTAAGAATTTGTATAAAGACGAGCTTTCATTGGCTGAGGCAGAGGAAATATTTCAAACGGATATAACTATAAAGCAGACCGATTTGAACCAATTATTGGATAAATTAGATTTGTCAGTTACTCAAAGGGAGTATGATGTGCTATTGTCTTTGACATTTAATACAGGAACTGGGGCATTGACAGATGATCAAGCATATCCACAAACAAAAAAATGGTTTGAGACACAAGGTTATAAAGATAAAGAGTATTCCAAGTTTATTTTGGGAGATATCATAAATGGCGGAGATGACGGCTTAAAAGCAAGAAGGCTGGATGAGCTTGAAATATTATTAAATAAGCCTTACGAAAGGGATGAGGGAGATTTAGATAGAGTATTAAGTGAAGATGGCGAATCAATTTGGCTCCGCAAGGATAAAATTAATGAATTAGCAGAAATTTGGAAGAGCTCGCCAGATTATAAAGGAGATCATGCAGAAAATGAGAATCAATAAGAAACATTATAGAACAGGCGGCATATTGGTACTTTTACTTTTGGCGGGAGTAACTTTCACAATATGGTTTAGCAGGCTGGATATCATGCAAAAGTACGTTGTGTATCAGCAGGATAATTATGTAATAGTGGAATACAGAAGAAATCCCGAAAAATTTTATTATAAGGAATGGATACAATATGGTGTTCCGATAAATGCCGCATATCTATGCACAAAGGATGGAAAGAAAGCACGAAGTGAAAACGAAGCATTTCTGTTTCTGGATTTTGTCGGGGACAGGGAATGGTGGGGTGATCCCTTTGGCAATCTGGATCAGGATGTCGAGGTAAAAAATGAGTATATACCTGACAGTTTGATCGAGAAATTAGCGGGAGAAGTACATATCGCTGGAAGCGATGTGAATTGCTGGATCGATGATGAAACGGAAAAGTGTCAGATAGACCTGATGGATTCAGAGATAGAAAAAATAGCACCGAATGGTTTTGAGGGGGAATATATTTGTTATCAAATTGATTTTGATAATGATGGAATTGAGGATTTAGTAATTCAGGATTGCCCGGGAATGGGGCATGGTGCGATATCTACGATATATTTTTACCGCCTGACAGAGAATGGGCAGTATCGTAACGTGCATTTTATGGAGTCGTCGGGGGAGAGAATCGGTTTTTTGAAATATAATGGGAAAATATATTATATAACGATTCGGAGAACGTGGTTTGATATAAGTGTTCCGGAAACAAAATATGATTATCAATGGTGCAAAATATATTATTTTCAGGACGGATATCCGCAGGAAACAGTATGGCTGGTGCCGGAGTGTTATAACTCCGAACAGGCCGAAAATAATCAAGACAATGATCATACGGAAGATATGCTAAATGTTATTGTAAAAAAACGTTTTGTTAATGATTTTATTAACACGGCGAACGGGCATTGAATGGCAGAGTGTGTGACCGCGGACAAAAATATTTTCTGGATCAGGGATTCTATCAGGCAGCACACGGTCATCTCGCTGGATATAGCGGAAAGCCTGATACGCAGGGATGTATTATTTTGAAAAAGTGAAATAGGGTGAGGTGGTCAGATGTCCATAGAACATATGCGAAAGATGACTCTGTATGCAGGGTTTTTCATCATATTGAGTGCTTTTGTCCTGACAGGTTGCAGCCGGGAAAGCAGGAATACGGTTAAAAACAATTGCGAAGTTGTTAGGTTTGAGGAACTGTCAGGAACGATAAAACTTGAAAGTGTATTTAATGGGAAGAGCGAAAAAAATATCAATTTCCAGACAAAGTGGCTGCTGTATGAGCTTCAGAAAGCATACACACAGCAGTATCAGTGGTATTATCCTACAAGGTTAGAGTTTTATTATGATTATATTAATGTGGGAGAAGAACATTATGAGATAGAGCGCTATGATCTTGATACGAAAGATTTGGAATGTGTTACATTTTATCAGGATACAGAAGAAGGAACAGTTTATTTTGTTCCTGCAAATGATCAGATTATTAATTTGCTGAAGGGTGGAGAGCAGGAAGAAATGTTTGTTTTTGGGCGCATAGAAACGCGGTCTCGTAGAAGTATAACGCCACCGCCGGATTCTGTATTTTATTCTGTTGGTGTCAGGAGTGTGGCAGATATCCGGGACAGGCTGATCGAACTCGGAACAGAGAAAATGAAGTTTCCGGATGCCGGGACGATCGAGCGCAGGGGATGGACTGACAATACCCTGACAGAAAACGAGTATACGCAGGCGGTGAAGGATATGATCCACGGAACTTTGATAGGGGAACAGCAGTATGGTAACTATGAGATATATTTCGCGCAGTACTATATGTTGGATGATGCAGGAATCCATGAAGAAGAATTTGGCGGAATGGCGGTACATATCACTGCGGCGGTAGTTTGTCTTGACAATGGATATGGATATTACTGCAGGTTCTATGCGTGTGACCAGCTGATAGACGGGAAGGTAAAGATTTATTACTATGTATCGGATACTGCAAATGTATGGGAGGAAAACATCAGAAATGCGATGGAAGACAGGCGGCTGATGATTCCCCTGGAGGTAAGGCCGGGTGACGAGGTTGAGGTTCCGCCCAATCCGTATCCCTTTGTAATGCTCCCGGTATTGGACTATGCGGAGGGAGAGGGGATATTCCCGGAGGATGCGATCCGTTCAGGAGATATGATATTTTATTAGCTGTAGTCAGCAGATGAGGATACAGGAGGTAACAGGATAATGAACCATTACGATAAACAGATATTAGAAGCACGACAGGAGGAGGAACGCAGGAGATACATGACACTGGAAACAGGGATCTACGTGGATGACGAACTCATCACGTTTGCGCAGACTACCCTGCCAGATACCAGGATACAGTTGTACCTGCCGGAACAGTTTGTCACAATGCCAGATCAGGTGAGGGATATGAAATATCCGTCCCGCAACGCCCCAGACTTCATTGTCACAAGCCTGGACTCCACAGTCAACTTCGGATTTAACGTGCTTCCTGTCCGGCTGGAGGAGGGTGACACGAAAGTGATGAGCATCCAGTTCCAGGAGGCCTTACAAAACATCAACCCATCCATCCGTATCAGTGAGCGTGTGGACAATACAGCGACGGAGACAGGCAGCGAGATGAGCTGGTTCGGCTTTAAGGGCTACGTGCTTGACGGGCAGAACTACAACCGTATGTACATCATACGGCTTGCAAAAAACGTATTGCACGGCATCTTTAACTGTCCGCCGAGGGTGCGGGACCAGTGGGAGGATATCGTGGACCAGTGCTTTCGGTCTGTGGAGGAAACATGGGGTGGATTATAAGAGGGATATATGGCCGGAAACAAATAAGTGATATGGATGAGATGGAGGGAAGATACTATGGGAGAAGAGAAAAGTAAAAATATAGGAGACTTTACATTTGATAATTATAATGAGAAGAATTATGACAAGGACAAAGAGACAGCAATGGAACTGATGTGCAGACACTTTGAATTTTATGGGCAGTTAGGAGCTGTAAAGAAATAACATTGCAATATTGCGCTGAATATGTCTTCGAGTGTGCAGGTCAAAAAACGAAGACATAGCGGGCTATGTTGAGGCTTTTTGACCTGTGCAATCGGAGACATAGGCAAGCAAGATTGTAAAGTTATTTATTTACAGATCCTTAAATTCGCCAGATATAGAATATGCCACAAGGGGTGCCAAGTTGTCATGTACAC
>CANDMD010000164.1 GCA_947385725.1 uncultured Lachnospiraceae bacterium
AAAAAGCCAAAAAAGAGGCAAAGGAAAAAGCCAAAAAAGAGGCAAAGGAAAAAGCTAAAAAAGAGGCAAAGGAAAAAGCCCCAAAAGAGACAAAGGAAAAAGCCCCAAAAGAGACAAAAGAAAAAGCCAGGAAAGAAACAAAGGAAAGAAACGGAAACGGTCAGAGTACGAAAGACCAGGAAGAAGAAACCAACAGCGACGAAAAGCACAGCGAAGGGAAAACGAACCGGAAAACCGGAAAGAAAAAAAAGATCCTGATTCCGGTGGGTATCTTTGTCGTTTTGGCAGCGGCCTGCATCTGTGCCTATAGCGTGATCGCCTATTCCTATCAGGAAAAATTTTTACCGGGTACATGGATCAACGGGATCGACTGTGCGGAAATGGATGGTGCCCAGGTGGCCGCCCTTCTGGAAAACCAATTGCAAGTGTATCGCCTGGAGGTTACGGGGCGGGATTATGCGAGCGGTGCCCCGGGGGCAACTCTCGGGCAGGTTACGGCGGAGGATATCCATCTGACATATGGAGACAGCAGCAGGGAAACTGTTAATCAGCTCCTGACCGGGCAGAATTGTTTTACATGGCTCTATCGGAGGTGGTCCGACAATACATATTCTTTCCAACTGTCCCAGGGAGTTTCTTATGATGAAGACCGGTTAAGGAGCACTGTGAGCGCATGGGAGGCATGTCAGCCCGGCAATATGACAGCGCCCAGGGACGCCCGTATCAGTGAGTATTCCGACAGGCTGAAAGGATATGAGGTGATTCCGGAGACAGAGGGAACGAAATTTGACGTGGAGAAGCTTTTGGCATTGATGGATGCGGCAATTCTTTCCCAAGATACTTCTCTTGACCTGGAGGAAGAGGGGTGCTACGAAGCGCCTGCAGTCAGGCGGGATGCAGCCGAGCTTACGGAACCGGTGGAAACTGCAAACAAGTGGCTTGGCGCCAGGATCACTTATGACTGGAACGGCGCCGAGACAGTGGTGGATGCAGAACTGCTGAAGGACTGGATCACAATGGAAAAGGATGGCGCCGCGTTGGATGAAACCGCGGTAGCGGAATTTGTGAAAGAGCAGGCGGAGGCAAACGACACTTACGGGAAGAGAAGAAGCTTCCTGACCACACTGGGCGTGGAACTGTCCCTGCCCAGCGGCTATTACGGCTGGCTGACAGATCAGGAGGCTGAGACGGAGGAACTGATCAGGGCGATCAGCCAGGGGAAAACCGTGTCAAGGGAACCGGTGTATGCCAGCACCGCCAGACAGAAGGGCATGAGCGATATCGGAAATTCCTATGTGGAGGTGGATCTGACGCATCAGCATCTTTATCTCTATGTGGGAGGATCGATAATATTTGAGACAGATTTCGTGTCCGGCAGTATGAGTTCCACCCCCGACTGCGTGACTCCGGAGGGCGTCTTCGGGATAGCGTATAAGACCACAAACGCAGTGCTCAGAGGCGCAAATTATGAGACGCCGGTGAATTACTGGATGCCCTTTTACGGGAATTACGGTCTGCACGATGCCACCTGGAGGAGCGAATTTGGCGGACAGATTTACATAACAGACGGATCCCACGGTTGTGTCAATCTTCCCCTGGACGCAGCTGCAACCATATACGGGCATATGTCTACGGGTTTTCCGGTCATTTGTTATTATTATCAGGTTGATCCCCTTGCGCAGCCTGTGGAAGAAAATTGGGATGATGATGATGAGGATGAGGAGTAATTGAAATGTCAGAGCCAGTAAGGAAGCGGCGTACAGCAAAGCAGGCAGAAAACTGGAAAAGGGCGCTGGAGCGTCATCGGGAAGTGCAGAGGCAGATTCAGGAAAACGCAGCGGACATCCTGCATTCTGCGAACTTCCGCAGGACCAGGCAGCATATCCAGCATGGCGATGTAACGGTGAATGAACATGTATTGAATGTGGCAAGGTACAGTGTCGCGCTCAGCGACATACTCCATATTCCATGCCATCGGAAGGAGCTGATCAGGGGAGCGCTGCTCCACGATTATTTTCTCTACGACTGGCATGAACCACACAAGGTCAATCCTTTGAAACTGCACGGTTTTTTCCATCCGGGGATCGCGCTGGCAAACGCGCTCAAGGAGTATGACCTGACGGACAGGGAAAAGGATATCATCAGAAAGCATATGTGGCCGTTGACAGCCATACCGCCCATGTGCCGTGAGGCGTGGATCGTTACGGCGGCGGACAAATATTGTTCGTTAATGGAAACCATACACATTTACAAAGGGCATGGCGCACAGCTGCCCAAGCTAAGGGAATAACGGGTTGGAACATTTATTCGACAAACTGGGGGTGTATGGGCGGGAAGATATCTATCCTTATCATATGCCCGGTCATAAACGCAAAGGCTGGGGAAAACTTCCACAAGAGATGTATCTTCGGGATATTACAGAGATAGACGGTTTTGACGACCTGCACCAGCCGGAGGGAATCCTGAGGGAGCTTCAGGAGCATGCGGCGGCTCTCTACGGTGCAGAGGAGAGCTTTTATCTGGTCAACGGGAGCACTGCAGGGATACTGAGCGCCGTCAGCGCGGCGCTTCCCGAAGGCGGACATATCCTGATGGCGCGGAACTGTCATAAGGCGGCGTATCATGCCGTATATTTGAGAAACCTGTCGGTATCCTATCTGTATCCGCCGCTGATGGAGGAATATGATATTCTGGACGGGATTACACCGGATCAGGTCAGGCAGGCGCTGGAGCGGGAGCCGGATATCGGTGCGGTCCTGATCGTGTCGCCTACCTACGAGGGGCGGATTTCCGACATCAGAAGGATCGCGGAAGCGGTGCATGAAAAGGGGCTGCCCCTGATCGTGGACGAGGCGCATGGGGCGCATCTCGGATTCTCAGGAGACTTTGCGGAAAACAGCTGTCAGGCCGGCGCTGATCTGGTCATCCACAGCGTCCACAAAACGCTGCCGTCGCTGACGCAGACGGCTCTGCTTCATGTAAACGGCAGCCGGATAGACAGGGTGCTGCTGCGCCGCTTCCTGCATATTTATCAGTCCAGCAGTCCATCTTATCTGCTGATGGCGGGGATTGACAATGCTTTGCAGTATGTGGAGGAAGCAGGGGCAGAAGCTTTTGCGGCCTTCGCGTCACATTACAGAAAGCTGCTTGCGGATCTGGCACCGTGCAGGAATCTGCGGTTCCTGCCATTGGTGCAGAGGCGACAGGATGTAGGAAAGCTGTTGATTTCCACAAAAACGACAAATGTGTCAGGAAAGAAACTTTATGATATCCTGTTAAGGGAATATCATTTACAGCTCGAGATGGCGGCCGAAACCTATGCGCTTGCCATGTTTACAGTGAATGATACGGAGGAAGGTTATGAGCGTATGCGGACAGCCCTGTTACGGATCGATGGCACATTGGATGCAGGGGAGACGGGAGATGTCCCCGGCAGAGGGTATCCCCGGTATCCTGCGCGGGTGGATCCGGGGGATCAGATATCCCTGGCCCGGGCATGGGACTTGGAGAAACGATATGTGACACTGGAAGAGAGTGTGGGCTGCCGCGCAGGCGAATTTGTGAATCTGTATCCGCCGGGTATTCCTTTGCTGGTTCCGGGGGAGCGGATTGCCCCGCAGCTGCCGGAGGATTTCAGACGCTGTCTGGAAAAGGGATTGAAAGTGCAGGGGCTGGACGTGGAGGAGAACACGATACGGATCAGTGTCCTGGAGGATGGGACATAAATTCAGAATTGGACTTGGGGAAAAGGAGCAGGAAGCACTCTGATCGTTTTCTCTCAAAAATAGAAAAGCTGCTTGTACGAGAAGCACGGAAAGGTTGTCAATATGAGAAAAACAAAAATTATCTGTACCATCGGGCCTGCCAGCGAGAGTGAGGAGAGGCTGCGTGAGCTGATGCTTGCCGGAATGAATGTGGCAAGGTTCAATTTTTCACATGGGACCCATGAGCAGCAGAAAGAAAAGTATCTGCGTGTCCTGAAGGTGCGTGAAGAACTGGGACTTCCGGTGGCGACGCTGCTGGATACCAAAGGACCGGAAATTCGTCTGCGCGATTTTGAGGGAGGCAGAGCCGAATTGACGGAGGGACAGCAGTTTGTACTGACTACGGAGGAAATTCCGGGCACTGCTGAGAGAGCGGCGATCACCTATAAAAATTTAAAAGACGATATTTCCGTGGGCACCACCATTTTGATCGATGACGGGCTGATCGAGATGAAGGTGGAGGAGATTTCCGGCGAAGAAATCGTGTGCAGAGTGGTAAACGGAGGACCTGTCTCCAACCATAAGGGGGTAAATGTGCCCGGCGCGATTCTTTCCATGCCTTATATCAGTGAAGTGGACAGGGCAGATATCCTGTTTGGCATTGAAATGGGATTTGAATTTCTTGCCGCATCCTTCGCCAGGACGAGGGAGGATATTGAGGAGATTCGCGGGATCCTGAAAGAGCATGGCAGTGATATGAAGATTATTGCCAAGATTGAAAATATGCAGGGTATCCAGAACCTGGAGGAAATCCTGGAGGCGTCCGACGGCATAATGGTTGCCAGAGGGGATATGGGTGTGGAGATTCCCCTGGAGGAGGTGCCTGCCTTCCAGAAGAAGATGATTAAAATGGCGAATGCCCGTGGAAAACATGTGATCACGGCTACCCAGATGCTGGAATCCATGATCAAGAATCCCAGACCCACCAGGGCGGAAGCCACCGACATTGCCAATGCCATTTATGACGGGACTACGGCCATTATGCTTTCCGGAGAAAGCGCCGCAGGACAGTATCCCGTGGAGGCGGTGAAGACAATGGCGAGGATTGCTGTCAGCACGGAGAAGGATATTGATTACCGCGGCAGAATGAAACAGAATGACAAAGGCGACAAGACGGACATTACTATGGCTATTGCTTATGCGACCTGTACCGCGGCGGCGGATCTGAATGCGGCGGCAATCATCACTGTGACCATGTCCGGATTTACGGCGGAGGCGATCTCGCGGTTTAAACCCGTATGCCCTGTGATCGGCTGTACGGTCAATGACCGTGTCTGCAAGCAGCTGAATCTGCTCTGGGGTGTCAATCCTTTGCTGATCGGGCGCAAAGAGAGCAGTGACGAACTGTTTTCGGCGGCTGTGAAGGAGGCAAAGGAGGCTGGCTATGTCAGGCAGGGCGACAGAGTGGTCATAACAGCGGGCGTGCCTTTGGGCATTGCAGGCACAACGAATATGATTCATGTGGTTGAGGTAGATTAGCTGTGGGAAAGATCGTATATCTTATGGGTAAGAGTTCGTCGGGGAAGGATACCATTTTTAAGAGACTGCTGGCAGATTCCTCGCTGGGATTGAAGACCATTGTCCCATACACCACCAGACCTATCCGCAGCGGGGAACAGAACGGCCTGGAATATCATTTTACGGATGAGGCAGGATATCAGAAGTTTCAGGAGAGCGGAAGGATCGTCGAGGAGCGTACCTATCAGACCTTCCATGGAAAATGGCGCTATTTTACAATAGATGACGGGGAGATCCGGTGGGACGGACAGGATTATATCATGATCGGCACGCCGGAGGCTTATCTGAAAATAAAGGATTATTTTGGAGAGGACAAAATGCTTCCTGTTATGATAGAATTAGATGACGGGGTCCGATTGCAGCGTGCCCTGAGCAGGGAGCGGGAGCAGAAGCATCCCAGGTATGAGGAAATGTGCCGTAGATTCCTGGTGGACAGCGAAGACTTTTCGGAGGAGAAACTTCGGAGTGCAGGGATTTCCCGGCGTTTTCAGAATGATGATCTGGAGAAATGCCTGGCGGAGATCTCGGCTTATATAAGGAATAGTTAAAGACCATTTAGAACTGTTTCCAGACGATTTCAATCAATGTGGGGAAATGATTCCGCTAGTGCGGTTGGAGGTTTTGAAACAGTTACGATTATGCAGAATATGACGATATATATATGAGGAGTAAAATGGAAGGAGGGCAGGCTCATGGAGATTAAGGTAGGCCAGGTAAATCAGCCGGCGCCGGTGGAACAGGTGCAGGCCAATCAGCCTACGGATGGTTCCTTTAAATTTATGCTTGCCAGCCATGTGGAGGAGACAGAGCTTCAGGCCAGACTGCAGTCGCTGATGGAGGAGATCACCATGCAGGGCGAGAAGCTTGCCAAACGCCGCGATGTAAAGGATATGAAGCACTACAGGGGACTGGTGAAGGAATTTATGAATGAGATAGTGACCAGATCCCATTCCTTTTCCAGGGAAAATTTCCTGGACAGGAGAGGCCGTCACAGAGTGTATGGTATCATTCGCCTGGTGGATGAAAATCTGGATCAGCTGGCGCAGGAGTTAATGAAGGATGAGAAGGATAATCTTGCCATCTTAAATAAAATCGGCGAGATCAGAGGATTGCTTTTAGACATATTTACTTAGGAACTGCATTGTCAGACGCGTATATTAGGCGTCACGAAGGGATGCTTCTTATGGACAAAAGAGAGGGACGAGGATGGCGGGATTTCAGGATATTATCGGACAGGAACAGATCAAGGAGCACATGAGGAATGTCCTTGCTACGGGAAAGGTTTCCCATGCGTATATTATCAATGGGGAAAAATCCTCCGGCAAGGAATTTATTGCAAAAGTGTTTGCCATGGCATTGCAGTGTGAGAGGGGAGGGACGGATTCCTGTCAGGAATGTCGTTCCTGTAAACAGGCACTTTCCGGCAACCATCCCGACATCATCAGAGTGACGCATGAGAAGCCCAATACGATCAGCGTGGATGATATACGGACACAGGTAAACAATGATGTGACCATCAAGCCCTACAGCAGTTCCCGTAAAATATACATAATCAATGAGGCGGAGAAGATGACGGTACAGGCACAGAACGCACTGTTAAAAACGCTGGAGGAGCCGCCTGAATATACGGTGATCCTGCTTCTGACCGCCAATGTCAATTCCCTGCTTCCCACTATTTTAAGCCGGTGTGTGGTGCTGAATATGAAGCCGGTTCCGGATGAGCTGGTGAAGAAATTCCTGATGCATCAGATGGAAGTGCCGGATTACAAGGCGGAGGTCTGCGTGGCTTTTGCCAGGGGCAATATTGGAAAGGCGAAAGCGCTGGCTTCCAGCGAGGACTTTGAGAATGTAAAAGAGGAAGCGCTGTCCCTTTTAAAATACATCCGCGAGATGGAATTAAATGAGATGATTGCCGCCATCAAGAAGATTACGGAGTATAAGCTGGAGATCAGCGATTATCTGGACATCATTGCGATCTGGTATCGGGACGTGCTGCTCTTTAAGGCGACCAACGACGTAAACCATCTGGTATTCCGGGAGGAGATCCAGTCACTGAGAAGGACGGCTCAGCACAGCAGTTATGAGGGAATCGAGAATATCATAGAGGCGCTGGAGAAGGCAAAGAGGCGCCTGGATGCCAATGTGAACTTTGAACTGACCATGGAGATGCTGATGCTGACGATCCAGGAGAACAGTTGAGGGGCAGTGGCAATTAAAGTAAACAGCATGAAAATGGTGGCTTTTTCAGAAAAAATATGTTAGAATGACAGTCGGTGGTGTATACTGCCGGCTGTTAAACAATTCGTATCAGTAAGGCGTAAAACGCCAGTGCCCGCTGAAGCGGGCAGGGGGTATATAGATGACAAAAGTAATAGGAGTAAGATTTCGCACAGCGGGCAAGATTTATTTCTTTGACCCGCTGCATTTTGAGATAAAGCGCGGCGACCATGTGATTGTGGAGACCGCCAGGGGAATCGAGTTTGGCACTGTTGTGTCCGGTGTCGCCGAGGTGGATGACGAAAAGGTGGTGCAGCCCCTGAAACCGGTTATCCGTATTGCCAACCAGCGGGATATGGAGCAGGAGGCCGGCAATAAGGAGAAGGAGAAGGAGGCGTACAAAATCTGTCTGGAGAAGATCCAGAAGCATGGTCTGGAGATGAAGCTGATTGATGCGGAGTACACCTTTGACAATAACAAGGTTCTCTTTTACTTTACTGCGGACGGGCGTATTGACTTCCGTGAACTGGTAAAGGATCTGGCCAGCGTTTTTAAGACAAGGATCGAGCTTCGCCAGATCGGTGTCAGGGACGAAACCAAGATCGTGGGCGGAATCGGCATTTGCGGGCGGCCTTTATGCTGTCACAGTTATCTGTCGGACTTTGTCCCGGTATCCATCAGGATGGCGAAGGAGCAGAACCTTTCCCTGAATCCTACCAAGATATCCGGCGTCTGCGGCAGGTTGATGTGCTGCCTGAAGAATGAGGAAGAGACCTATGAGGAATTGAACCGCAGACTGCCCGGTATCGGAGATTCCGTCACTACAGATGACGGACTGAGGGGAGAGGTACAGAGTGTAAACGTGCTTCGCCAGCTGGTCAAGGTGGTGGTGGATGTAGGGGATGAAAAGGAAATCCGAGAATATGAGGTGGACAGGCTCGCCTTTAAGCGTAAACATGGTAAAAAGGAGAATGTGGAGCTTTCCAGGGAAGAATTAAAAGAGCTGGAGCGTCTGGAGGAGGAAGAGGTACAGGAGATCCAGGAAAGCGAAGACAGGCAGGAAAGCAGTCAGCATCGCGGCGGTCAGCACCATAATAACCGTGAAGGCCAGACGGAGGAGGAGAACGGTCAGCGCCGGAACAGTCATGGCGGTCAGCACCGGGGCGGCCAGGAGATCGGAAGAGCACACGTCTGAACTCCAGTCACAGTTCAGGAT
>CANDMD010000165.1 GCA_947385725.1 uncultured Lachnospiraceae bacterium
CCCCACCAACCCCCACCCGAACACTCTTTCCCTACACGACGCTCTTCCGATCTCTCCGTGTACTGCCATGGCGTGATCCTGGGCATAAGGACTTTATAGTATGCTTCCACGCACCTCAAAAAAGGGGGATAACTGACCCGCAGCCTCATGCCGTCCTCCCGCAGAAGCCAGGCGGGCAGGCCGCCAAACTCCCACTCCGCGCAGATATAGGGGGAGGGTCTGATGATCACATACAGCCCCAGCTCCTGTGCCAGCCTGATAAACCGCTCCACATCCAGGATCCCTTCGAAGCAGAAGGTTCCCGGCTCCGGCTCATGGAGATTCCAGGGAATATAAGTTTCCACCGTGTTACAGCCCATCGCTTTCAGCTTCTCCAGCCGATCCTGCCAGTATTCCGGCACCGTCCGGAAATAATGAAAAGCGCCGGAAATAATTTTCAGGGGTTCGCCATCCACATAAAAAGTATCCTTTATCTCAACGCTTCCCATCACCAGGTCTCCTTCGTCTTTTGCTCCGCCTCTTCCAGGCTGCCGTAACCATACATTTTTACATTGTTCAGCATGATATCATGGGCCAGGTTCTTCCCGCTTCTGGCATAATTTATGATATATCTGCCATACAGCTCCAGCATCTTATCGGAATAGGTTCCCAGCTCTCCCCTCAGATAAGTCTCATAAGAGGTGTCGAAGGAATTGTCCTCGGCAGTATGGATGCTGCGGGCATTATCCGCAAGAGCGGGATATTCCCCCGCAAATTCCTCCATCCATCCCACCTGCATCCCGCAGATCTGCTGAATAATATTTTGCTTTTCCTCTGTCAGCTGCGGGAAATGATCCTTGATTTCCTCATATTTTTCCGGCGCGGTGCTCTCCATCATGCGCCCGTATTTTTCCTCGATGAGATTATGCCCCCGCTCATATTCCCTGTGAAAATCGTATAAATACTGCATCAGCATCGTCCTGTCCCAGGTCTGGTATTGGCTCTTCCTCATGATGGAGAATGTGAACCAGTCATTCTGGCAGCTGGCTCGGCCTCCCTCATTGTGAACCTTGTCAAACGCCTCAAACTCCAGCTTCGCGATATCCTCCACCAGCTCCGGATCCGTTTTTGCCGCCAGGGAAGCCTTATAGACCAGCTCCTCGCTGTGGGCATCCAGATAGGGTTCGATGTCGCTGATGATATCAAGCCCGTACATTTCCCGGGCCAGGAAATCCCCCATCCGCTCTATGGCATCTCCGGCATCGCTGTCCTGTGTGCCGCCCAGCTCCCGCATCACCTGCTGTGCCAGAAGGGAGAGTTCCCTTCCCGCCTCTGTCTCCTCCAGGCTCCTGCGCAGCCACTTGTCATGCAGGGGATAACGGTTCTCAATGAAATGCTGCAGCCTCATGGCATAACAGATTCCCTTCCACACCATCATCTGTGCCGTCAGGTCATCCCCCCTGCGCTTCATGCGCCTATAATTATACTGCGCTGTCTGGGCAAACTTTGCCCCATTCTCCGCAATCTTTAAAAGGCGTATCCTCTCAGGGTATCCCTGTGACAGCTTCCTGCGGAAATCGGTAAAGATTCCTTCCCCGTCACAGTAAACCTCCCCGTTTACCGCAGCCGCCAGGGAACTGTCCAGAACCGAACCCCAGTCGATCTCCTCATAGCGCTTCGCCCCTGTCAGTTCTCTGTAAAATTCTGAAATGACGATCACACCCCGCCTGCTCTTTCCATTGACCCGCGGTGCGCGCCGACATCCCTTAAATTCCTCCGGCAGGCCTTGGTAAGCCTCCTCCAGCTGTTCACCGATCTCCCCATAGGTTTCCTCTGTCACCCACAGGCAGAAATCCGGCCCCCAGTCATGATCCCTGGATTCGGCATCATCATACCCGAAACAATCCGACCCCCTGCCTGCCAGCCCCACGGCTATCCTGTCCAGATACTGAGGGAACTTTTCCTGCAGCATGGGTCTTCCGTAAGTTTCATAATATTCCCTTGCAATGGCGAGCCCTTTGCCCGCCGCCCGATCACAGGCTTCCACATACTCTTTCAATCTGTAATACGCTCCGTTTCTGCCAACGCCCTTTTCCACCAGCTCCATGGCCTGGCGATAATAGTCCCCCGCGCTCACGTACTCTTTCCTGGCGTAATGGCAGGCTCCTATCGCCGCCAGCGCAGCGCCGTAATGGCTGTCCTTTACGCCGATCTTCTGAAAGGTTTCCATCGAAGAAACAGCGTAACCCTCCGCCTCCTCCAGCTGCCCCAACTGTACACAGGTGGAGGCCAGATTTGCATAAGTCACGCCGGTCTCATAAAAAGCGTCTTTTGTCTTTACAATGTCCAATGCCTTCAGCTGGCATTCCTTTGCCTTGTCATACTGCTGCATTTCCTGATACAGAAGGCTCATATTATTCTGCAGGCCCGCCACAAAGATATGATCCTGCGCCAGCTGCCCGTCAT
Source organism: uncultured Lachnospiraceae bacterium (assembly GCA_947385725.1). Classification (GTDB taxonomy): domain Bacteria; phylum Bacillota; class Clostridia; order Lachnospirales; family Lachnospiraceae; genus Acetatifactor. Next base: position 2,446 of record CANDMD010000165.1, read on the forward strand.
AGATCTCCTGAACCCTCCGGTAAGTCTCCAGGGACTCCTGCAGACGCCCTCCCGCCCTGTAGACATTTGCCGCGTTCAACAGCGTGGTTGCATAGGGAACCGTGCCTGCCAGCCCCATCCTCTCCGCCTGGGCAATGGCCTGTTGCGCCATCTGAAAGGAATGCTCTGTCTGACCCGCCTCGCGGTAATAGCCTGCCAATTCGTTGAGCAGCTGCAACAGACTGTTGTCGTCCTGCTCCCCCATAGCCTGCACAACGGATTCCCGCATCAGCTTCTCCGCCTCTTCCCCTCTGTTTTCCTCAAATAGAACATCTACCTGTTTCAATACACTTTGAATATCCATGCTTATACCCCTTGCCTGCTTAAAGAGAGGTGCTTACACACCCTCTTGCACATATACCGGTCCATATTCTTGACAATAGACTCCGCTTTAAGATGTTTATCCCATTCCGTTTATCTGACAGTATCTGAGACTTTCCCGTATCTTATCCAGGCCGTTGACTTCAATGAGTCTGCTCCTGTCCTTCAGGCCGAACTCCTCCAGCAGTGTCTCGATCTTCCTCCAGTCAATGCTTCCCCGCCCCAGCGCCAGATGCTCATCATATTTCAGGTGGTTGTCATTGATATGAAAATGCCGGATATGGGGCGCCAGCAGACGCAGCCACGCCTCCGGCTCCTGCGTTGCCAGCATCATATGGGCAATATCCAGACAGATGCCGAATCTTTCTTCCTCCTGCAGCAAGGCGGCGGCATCCGCCAATTCGTCGGGAGACTGGTCAAACATATTCTCCAGCCAGATCTCACAGCTGCATTCCGCCAGCAATTGCGAGATCACCTCCCCCATGGACTCCAGCCAGTTATTTCTGTATTTTGGATTGTTCAGAAAGTCAGGAGAGAAATTCGTGTGGAAGACTACTCCCCGGCAGCCCAGTTCTTCCGCGATCTCCACAGACTGGCGCATCCTGTATATGCTGTGCTCCCGAATCCCGCTGTCCCAGCTGAAAGGCAGGATGTCATAAAAAGCGCCGTGTAAGGTGTCAACCCCCTGGGGACGCCCCAGGTTTTTATAATTCCTGATCCGTTCCTTCAGCCCCGCGCTGTCGTCCAACAGCTTCGGCGCATAGAAATCATTGTATTCAAAAGCTAATCCATGCTCCTGTGCCAATGCCATATATTCGTCAATCTGTTCCCAGGAAGGTATCATCTCAAGCATCGCCATACTCCTTATCATTTTCGTCTGTCTGGTGAAAAAGCTGTAGCTTACCTTCCTTCTGCTCCAGCGCTTCCTGAAACAGCTTCAGGATATCCGAATCCAGCTTGCCTTCCTTTACCATATCACCAAGTATATTCAGCGCCTTGCTCTCCTCCATGGCCTTCTTGTAGGGCCTGTCGGCGCTGGTCAGCGCTTCGAATACATCCACAATGGTCAATATCCGCGACTCATAGGAAATCTCGTCTCCCCTGAGTCCCCTGGGATAGCCGCTGCCGTCCAGCATCTCATGATGTGCACCCGCCCACTGGATCAAATGGGGATATCTCTTCCCAAAATTCATCTTTTTCAGGTACTTTTCCGTATATTTGACATGGGAACGGATAACATCCCTCTCCGCCCTTGTCAGGTTTCCGGCCGGAACCTCCAGACATTCTGCCTCATACAGGCTCAAAAAGCTGATCTGGGTGCCGCTGGCGCTGGTATAATTCCTCTGCGCCAGTTGCTTCACATAATCGATATCCTCCTGGGACAGCTTCGACTTGCGGTTCAACTCCTCCACCCGAACCCTGGCATCCAGGAGGTCATTCTTGATCCCGACCCACTCATCCCTGGGAATACGCCCTTCCAGGTAGTCGATATGGTACAGCGCAGACAAATGGTCGAAATGTTCCAATACAAGGGGGAGCTTATTGCCCAGCCTGGTTGTCTTATCGATCACCTCATTGGGGATGACCAGCTTACCGATGTCATGCATCAGCGCCGCCATCAGCAGCTCCGACCTTGCGGTAGGCTCAAAGTATTTCTCTACCAGACCCTTTTCGTGCTGCTCATTGATATAGTCCACCAGAAGCTGTACATAGAGGTAGACATTCCTGGAATGATAAAAATTGTATGGGATACGGGTGTCGATGGCGTCCGTGAACACCTGTGTGATAGAGATCATCAGCTGCTCTATCTCCTGTATAAACTGCATATTGGACACCGACACCGCCGCCTGGGAACCGAGCGACTGTAACACCTTTTCATACTCCGTCCGAAACGGAATCACCTGTCCCTGGGCATCCATGGCGTTGAGCAGCTGCACAACGCCCACCAGTGCATCCTCATGATTCACTAACGGGAACACCATCATGGACTGCGTTCGGTATCCGCTCAGCTTGTCGTACTCCCTGGGACCGCTGAAATCAAACTCCTGGCAGTCATAAACATCCTCAATGTTCAGAAGCTTCCTGTGCAGCGCCGCATAAGCGCACACATTCTTCTCATGCATGGGCACTGGGGGAAATGTCTTTTTCTCCTGTCCCGTCTGGTTAATTCCCAATGATTTCGTCTTCATGACACAGAAATTCAACTGTTCCTGCTCATATAGATAAAGTGTGCCGCCGTCACAGTTTGTGGTTTCCATGGCGCAATCTATGATCTTCGCCAGAAGTTCATCATAATTCCGCTCCGACGTAAGTTGGATTCCCATCTCAAGTATTTTTTCTGCCTGTCCCTGTTCCATGTGTGTACCCCTTTCCATCTCAGTGGTATAAATCCGCATCAGAGAACGTCTGCCTTATTTACATATGCTACCGCAGCATAGCTGCCCGTTAACCATTCATGCGATAAACTGTCACTTTGTCCTGCCGCCCTTTCAGGCTCTGCTCCCCGATGGGCTCCGCCTGATAATGCTCCCTGACCTGCGCATATACTTCCCCGCTGATCAGGATCTCACCGCCCTTTGCAATGCTCTCCAGCCTTTCCGCAATATTGACAGTATCACCGATGGCTGTGTAATCCATCCGGTATTCACAGCCGATATTGCCCACCACGGCTTTCCCGCAATGGACACCGACCCCGCAGGCGATCTCCCTGCCGTGGGTTTCCCTAAGTACCCTGTTTACTGCCTTGACGGAATCTATGATATCAAAAGCGGTCTGTACCGCTTTGTCGCAGTATCCCTCGACATCCAGGGGCGCATTGTAGATTGCCATGACCGCGTCGCCGATAAATTTGTCCAGCGTCCCACCGTTCTTGAAAATGGCATTGGTCACATTGCCCAGGTAATGATTCAGGATATCCACTACCTCCTCCGCAGTCATTCCCTCGGAAAGGGAGGTAAATCCCCTGATATCCACAAACAGCACCGCAATATCCCTGCTTCTTCCGCCCAGCTCGATGTGGTAATTGTTATGCCGGCTCAATTCATCCACCACCTGAGGCGCCATATAAGTCCGGAAAACACTCAGGATCTGATGCTTTCTGATGCGCTCCGACGCATAACCCGTGAGTATTTTCAGCGCCAGCAGAGCCACTGTGATCACCAGCAGCAGAAAGCATCTCCAGTAAATCCCCCTCTGATACATAATCCTGGATGCCACGGGTGCCGCAATGAGCACTGTCACACAGCCGGTCACACCCACACTGAATTTCCCGTACATCAGAAGGGTCATACATACGGCCGTGACCAGTACGTTGATCAGCACACTGCCCCACATGGAAAGTTCCGTAAAAGTCCGTCCGTCCAGAAGGGCATTCACATGATTGGCATGTACTTCCACCCCGTTCATAACGGTGCTTCTGGCCGCCGGCACCATATACTGATCCATCATCGCCGCCGAATACGCACCCACAAGCACGATACTGCCCTTGAATACCTTCGGGTCGCATCTGCCTGCCACCAGGTCAGCGTAGGAATACACTTCATACATTCCCGGCTCCGCAGTATAATCAAAGCCGTAGCTGCCATTACTGCTCAGCTGCGGCTCCACCGGTTCCAGACCCTGTGACTCCATATAACAGCGATACGTCTCATAAGAAAAATTATATTCTGCCTCTCCCTCGGAGGATCCCGTGAGCAGAGATCTGCGGACATAATTATCCTGATCCTGGATCACGTTGGTAAATCCCTGCCTGCTGACCTCCCGCAATGCCGTGAAAGGTTTCTCGATCTCCCTGATATATAGGGTGTTCATCTGTAGGCCGTCCGAATCTGTCTGCTCCAGCCTTTTGTCATATACCAGATAAGAGGCCATCACCACACGGTCCATCCGGCCTGCCTGCTCCACAAATGCCCGGTCTCCCTCCGGGTCACGCTCACCGAAATAGTTGATATCGAAGGCAATCACCGCGGGGGCATATTCCGGGTCAAAAAACTGCAATAAATCTGCCGCCTGCTGTCGGGACCAGTCTGCGAAAGGTCCCATCTCCTGCAGGGATGCTTCGTCAATGCCGATGATCTTAATGCGGTTGTCCACAGGCTGCTCCCTGATAAACATGCTGTCCGCAAACCAATACTGCATCTTAAGGAAAGGTGACAGAACAGTGATAAGTCCCGCCAGCAGCGCCGTTATGCAGACTGCCAGCGGTTTCTTCCATTGAAATTGTCCCGGCGCCTTCATCAGTTGTCTGCTCCATTGTTCCAGATCGCCTGAAGGGATGTTGTACTATTGACGGCATTATTTCCCATCTTCCACTCACTGCCGTCAACAATATGCTTCCATCCCAGAAATGCGGGATCATTTCCGCCTGAGAGAGCCGTCTCCTTCAGGATGGTTCCCTCTTTCACAACATTACAATAACATGTGCCCGGATTTCCCGAACGGCCGATTACCGTGAAATACCGATTACCGCTCTCGTCTTCCCACAAGGGATAGAGACACATATCCGCCTGCACTTCAAAATCATTGAAAAACCATATCGTGCCATCCTCCAGGCACCAGTCCACAAAGGTCAGGGATGACCCTTCCATCCCTTCGGGACAGTCAGGTTCCGACAGCATGCTTCCTACCGTCGCCTGGGCTACCGTACATGCAGGCGGGGTATTTACCAATGTGGAATAACTCGTTCCGTCCTCAGTCTCCGTCGTCACCACATAAGGCAGGTAATAGTATACCTTACATTCCGTACCGGCTACAGCCCCATCAGATATTGCCTGTTTGTAATCCGACCAGGTAAACGTATAATTCTGCCAGAAACTCTGGGCATTCTCCGTATGATCCGGCTGGTCATTTCCCTGATTACCGCCGTTTCCTTCGTTTCCGGTGTTTCCTTCATTTCCGGTGTTTCCACCGTTTCCATTGTTTCCTTCATTCCCGGTGTTTCCACCGTTTCCATTGTTTCCTTCATTTCCGGTGTTTCCACCGTTTCCATTGTTTCCTTCATTCCCGGTGTTTCCACCGTTTCCATTGTTTCCTTCATTTCCGGTGTTTCCACCGTTTCCATTGTTTCCTTCATTTCCGATGTTTCCACCGTTTCCATTGTTTCCTTCATTTCCGGTGTTTCCGGTATTCCCAGTGTTCCCGCCGATTCCGGTATTCCCAGTGTTTTCACCGGGCGACTGGGTATCCCCGGAGTTGTCCGCCCCGTTGTCCTGGTCGTCATCTTCCTCATCCCCGTCGTCCTGATTTCCGGCATCCACGGAAGGAGTTACCACGGGAGACGCCGTGGGCGCTGCATCGGAAGCGCCGTTCACCTGAGGCTTCGGTGTACTCGCAGGCTTAGGTGTGGCTGCCGGGGTTGCTTCCGGCTTCGGAGTCTCCGTCTGCTTCGGAGCCTCTGTCTGTTTGGGTTCCGTTGTCTGAGAAGGTGTTGGCGAAGGCTCGGAAACTGCCGGAGCCTGGCTGGGCTGGGGTGTCTCTCCCTGGGGCTGGGCAGACGCCAGCTGTGCCTGGCCTAAATCCAGTTCCCTGCTCTGGGAATTGATCTGCTCCAGCCGCTCCATAAACTGAGGATTCAAATTTTCCTCTGTGATCTCTGTCTTCTCAACGATAAACTGCGGATTTTCCTCCGCCGTAAACTGCACATATTCTCCCGCTTCGCAGAGGAAAGGATCCTGTTTATCCATGCCCACTGCCACTTTTCCGTCATAGACAAGCACTTCAATATTTCCGGCGGCATCATCTTCATTCTTCCGTACCTCGAAGACTGTACCACGGACAGACATGGAGATCGGAAGAGCGTCGTGTAGGGAAAGAGTGTTCTGTTGGGGGGTGG
>CANDMD010000166.1 GCA_947385725.1 uncultured Lachnospiraceae bacterium
CACCCAACAGAACACTCTTTCCCTACACGACGCTCTTCCGATCTCCACCCTGCCGGATACAGCCAGTAAAACCGTTCCAGTTGAAAATACCGCAGGAATCCGCTGCAGCCGTTCTTAAAATCCACCACAAAGGGCAGATGGCAGAACCCGTATAACAGGGCTATACCCGCCAGCACTGCCAGACCGAGCCAGGCCCAAAGCAACCGGCTGCGTCCCTCTTCGCCTAATTTTTTCCGGAAAATAAGCCCCAGGATCAAGGAAAGACACACTGGCAGGATCAGCCACCGATGCAGGGAGGGGGCATGCTGGGCGCTGTTGCAAAACACATCCGCCACAGTCTTCCAAAAGGGCATCGCGTAATTTACCAGTTCTTCCCTATGGCTGGTATAACCGCTCTTTCCCAGCAGCAATTCCCCAAACAGGCTGTGGTTCACAGCGATATAAATTCCTGTCAGCCACACAAAGCCCAGAACGACCGGACGGTTGAGGCGCTTCTTTGCCAGCAGCCATAAAATTGCCAACAGCCAGAATCCCAGCACCACATACCCGATCAACACCAGATGGGTGGTCAGCCCAAAAAACAGGATTCCCGCAAAACTGCCTGCCACATGCTTTTTCTGATACAGGCATAGAAAGCAGTACAGCAGCAGCGGCACCCCCATGGCTGACAGGCCATAGACGGGCAGTGTCGGCAGAAGACAAAAGCAGCCTGCGGCCGCCAGGGCAAGAGTACTGCTCCCCGTCATCTCCTTCACACTGCCATACATACCGAAAAACCCCGCCGCGCTTACGATCAGGTACTGTACCACAAACGCCGCAAACACCGGCAAAAACCTGTACAGCGGAATAAACAGGACGGCGGAAGGCTGCATACCGCTTGCGCGGATCCCGCCCAGGAGTTCAGGGAACACTGTATTCCCGCCCTGAAAAAGATGCCTTGCATTTAACACATAGGTCAACAGCGTCTCGTCCAGCTGGTCATGGATGGGGAACACACTGCCCTCACCCAGGATCAAATAGGGCAGAAAGGTTATCCCAAGGAACAAAAAACCTGCCCACCACAGAGGCGCCCTGTCCAGCCAGTCCAGAAATTGATTTAGTTTTGTCATCCACTCATTTATCCATTTATTCATCCGTTTGCAGTTCTTCCATCTCATAATCTCCGTCCAGGCAGATCTACGCCTGCTCCTCACAGTTCCCCAAAGGACCACACCAGATATTCCGTCTCTTCCTCTGAGGACAGGCCGAGCGTCTCCACCAACACAGGCATCTTTCCCAGCGCCTCTGCCAGGCACGCCACCGTAGGATGCTCTTCCCCCTGTCCATCATCCTTGACAATCAGGCGAATCCTATCCTCCTGGCCGCCCAGATATCCGCGCAGGAAATCATTTACCACCGGGCTGTGGGATAACCAGGCGCTGTCATACGTGGAATTGTGCCAGCCTGCCAATGACGCTGTATTTGGGCAGAATCGTACTGCCGCCTTCCCGAAGAAGGCACGCGGAAACCACTCTATATATTCTCTTTTCTTTCCGTCCGTCTCCACCGTAACTTTCCTCCTTCTGTCCCGCACAGTCTTCCAGTGACTTTCCTACCCCCTGCACACTGTATACAGGGAAATGCCCCGGAATTAAAAATGTACAATGATATAATCCCCCATGTCCACAATGGAACCTTCCCGAGGGAACCTGGGCAGTTCCAGGGAAACCGTCTCCGCCTCCCCGTATTTCTCCGGCTGAAGGCAGGGCTGCAGCTCATGCCCGTGCATATGGAAAAACCTGGCCAGTTCCTCATCCGTGTCAAAAGCGTACCGCCCCCATTCGATCACGGACAATGCCGGGGTCTGCGCCACCCACACACCGTAATCCCTGTAAAACTTTTCCAGTAAATGCCCGTCTATGGGATCCGTCCACCGCTTCATCCGGTAAAAGGCCTCCGAATCATATGGCACAAAGGCTGCCTGCACCAGATCCCGGGGGATCCGGTATTCCCCGGTAAACACCACCGGCTTGTCCGCCGGCGCAAAGCTGCGTTCCAGCTCACAGGCCACCCTGTCCACAGTCTCCTTTGCCGCTTCATATTTCATATAATCCACATAAAACCAACGGTTCATATCCGCACACTGGTTCCACAGGATCACACAGAGCAAGGCGAGCGCCGCGCCGCTGCACAGTTTCCCCGCAATCTCCCTCCCGCAAATCAGGCGGCTGCCCTTCATCTCCTGCAGACCGAAGCACAGCAGAAGCGCCCCGTACCCGCAGACAACCGGCAGAAACTGAGCCGCACGGTAGAGCGTTGCCTTGCCCTCCACAACGACCAGCAGAAACGAGACCACAAAACTCCCCAGGGTCAACACCAGAATCCAGGGGTTTCTTTTGCGGATACTGCCATAAATGCCATATCCGACCAGGAAAGCAGATGCCAGCACAAAGACCTTAATGGGAAAGTAGGCGAAAGCAAAGACACCGTACATCACATAGACCCGCTTTAACAGCATGGTAAATTCAGCTCCTGCCCCAGGCGCCAGCATCCAGGATGCCATCTCCGTCACAGACCGGTGGACAGCCTCCTCTTTCAGGTAACCCAACCCAAAGATCCCCGTCACCGCCGCCGTCATAAGGCTGCGCAGGATCAGGGCGCAGAGCGCCGCCCCGGCAGACATGCACAGGGATAGAAGAACCCTGGGTCTGACCCCGCCGTAGCATTCCGACAGGAGCAGCAGGCACACCCCCAACAGCCACACCACCATAAAAGATTCATAACATCCTATGGCAATCCACAGGAAACAGGCCGCACCCGCAAACCACCGCAGTTTTCTTCTGTTCCCCCACCACTGCCTGAGGAAACACAGACTGATCCCCGCACAGAGATATCCGATGGATATCCCGTTGTGAAGGTAGTAAGTGTAAACCTCGCTGATCAACGGGCAGGACAAAAAAACGGCAGCAAAAAAAGGATACCCCCACTCCGGCACTTTCTCTTTTAACACAGCCCTGAACAACGCTGCCCACACAGTCACCGCCGCCATCATAATCAGCACTCCCGCCAAATCCGTCATCATTGGGGCAAACTCCCCAATGGAAAATACTTGATTCAGCAGGTACAATACCCAGCGCCCTACGATTGCCACCAGCCCCTCCTGGAAATAGTAGGCACATGGTGTATCGTCAATCCCCACCGTATGGTGCATCACCATGAAACCATACGAAAAAGCCGCCGTGAGGATCAAAAGCGGCAAATATACTCTGTTTTTACAAAGAGCCCAAAAATTCTCTTTATATTCCTTCATTCATTTACCCTTTCCATATTCATAGACAGTTCAACCCACACCATTCACAACAAGGGGGCACCCCCTCCTTGTCGCACCTGCGGTGCTTTTCACTGCTTCGCGGCTGCCTTTGTTCATAAGACGGCGTTCCCTCAGCCGATCATTCGTGCAGGCACGATTTTCGGCTGCTCACATCGGCTGGCTGAACTGTTACAACACATTGTAACCGAAAATAAAAACCTTGTAAATTCTCTTTCTTTTATATTCAAAATATGCTATAAATTTTATATAGCTTTTATCAGGAGGAACTTCCATGGCGTCAATAAAGAAATCCCGTTTCACCGTTATCCTTATCGCTGCTACAGGCGTTGCAATAGTATCAGGCATCCTTTTTTTTCTGTGGAACAGTTCTCCCTTCCGCAGGGATCTCCGATGCTTTTCAAAGAATTCCTACGACAGCGTATTCCTGTCCATGCACTCCACCTCCAACTACTCCCAGGAGGATTTTGCCACCTACCACGGGCTTAACACCTTGATCTCCTCCTATGAAATCCAATCCCTGAAAGAACTACAGCGCTATTTCCAGGAGATCTTTTCCTCCGGCAACACTGTTCAAAACGTATTTCTTCTGCTGGATCCCGATATCATCCGGGAATCCTGTGACCAGGATGATTCCCGATGGGATCAGGAACTACAGGACGGACTGTTTGCTTTCGTCTCCGAACACCCTGATGTCAATTTCGAGATCATGCTCCCCTACCCTTCACTGGCCTATTGGCTTGGCAGGGAGCCCACCCAACTGGAAGACACGCTGACGGTTTATCATACTTTCATTGAAGATTCCTATATATATACAAACATTCGTACTTTCTTCACGGGATTTGAAAACTGGCTGCTTATCAATCCAGACAACTACATCTCTGACTTTGACGCAAATGTCGAGGTGACAAAGAAAATTTTCCTCACCTGCTTCTGCGATAAAGCAAACCAGATTACACCCATCAACGACCAGATCCTCTTTAATATGCTGCGGGAACTGGTTGCAAAGGAACGTTACAATCCCACTGTCTATCCCGATTTGTCCGATTATTGTCTCGTCTTCTTCGGAGACAGCGTGATCGCTTATGGGGAAGGCAGCTATTCCATCACCGGATATGTGACGGGATTCTCTGATGCCATCACCTACAACTGTTCCGTGGGCGGTTCTGCCGCCAGCACTGACTCGCCAGACACCAACGACTTTCCCAATATTTTGAACGGATTTCTGGCCGAATACTGCATAGAGGACAATGGGACATGGCGCTTTGCGCCGAATGGCACCGACCTTTCGGATAAGAAGCTGTATTTTGTCCTGAACTACGGATTGAATGATTATTTCAAGGGAGCCGCCGTAGAAAACCCTGAAGATCCTTATGACATTACTACCTATACAGGCGGTCTGCGGAGTTGCCTGAAAGAGTATATGACACTCTTTCCCGATGCCGGTTTTATTATTATGACTCCCACCTTTACCGAATATTTTTCCTATGGCACGGAGCATAAAAGTGACATCGGAGGCAGTCTGACCGACTATGTAGATGCGGCGATCGCATTGGCTGAGGAACTGAATATCTACTGCCTTGACAATTATCACGACCTCGAAATTGACGAATCCAATGTCTGGGACTTCACAGCTGACGGATGCCATCCTAACGAGGAAGGCCGCATCCGGATTGCCCGACACATTATCGAACTTCTCGGAAATCTGTAGGCCAAACCACTATCACAGATGGTGCTCCGTCAGTCAATCTGATAGAGCACCATATCCATATCCCTGTTCCATTCCGTATATCCGGCCTCGCGGCATCTTGCATCCACTTCCCCGCCTGCAAGGGTCGCAATATAACGGCTCTGCAATTCCCCAAAATGCTGCAGCACATATTCCCTTTTACAGCAGCTGATCCCAAAGCCTTCCGGAAGCGCATACAGAAGCTGCCATTTCACATTCCTGCTGCCCCCTGCTCCCTGATCCCACAACACCCATATCACAGAGTTCTCATACCCCGGAGCCGCGTGCTGATCCAGGATCAGCACATCCTCCAGCGCTTCCTGCCATTCCTCCACCTGAGCCACCCGCTGTTCCTCCGCAAAGGGCACCTGATAATCGTAGGGGGTCACCGCCATATAAGAATAGAAATAGGCAAATGTGGCTCCTATCAAAACTGCTTTCTTATAATACTTTGTCTCCAGTATCCCGATCAGGAACACGCCTGCAGCCATAAACGTCAGCAGATGCTTGCTTCCTTCCGTCAGCTTATACATTAACAGCAGCGCAAACAGCATGGCCACCAGGCTGATCACAAAATGCACTTCTATGGTCAGCTGCTTTTTTAAGGCTTCCCTGCGTCTGGCACTGTCGGCTGCCAGGTGTCCCAATTCCCCACTATCCGCCGCTGGATGCCCTAATTTTCCACTGTCCACTGCCGCATCCCGGGCAGTCTCCCGATTCTCTTCCTCCCCGCTGTCCGGCTGTCTCCCAAGCAGCCGCAGTGAGAAGAGATCCTTCACGCTCTGCCCCAGCAGCACCAGCAGCATAATCAGATATCCGGCAAAGAAGGCTCCCGATGCCAGCCCCGTACGGAACCCCTGCACGGTATGCCCCTTGAAAGACGCCGCCATATAATACAGTTTACCCAGCGTATACCGAATGCCGCCCGCCAGTCCTTCCTCAAAAAAGGCGTCTACCCAGTCCGTAAAGAACAGCGGCGCAAAATATTCCGCCCCCAGGTAATGCTTGACCGCTACATATACGGCCAGCACCACTGCAAATACAATCCCGGAACCAAGCAGCCCCTTCCACCTGCTCCTCCGGATCCAGAAATAAGCCGGAAGCAGCATAAACAGCAGCATATAAGGCCGCATCAGCGTCAATACCCCGGACAGGAAAAAAAGGAGCGCCAGTTTATATGCTTTCTCCCTGTTCAGGTAATTGACCGCCAGACTGTAAAAAACAATCAACAGACTGAAACAGATCACTTCCGGCATTACCGAAAGCATATACCGCACAAAGGGCGTATACAGGCAAAACAACAGCGCCGTAATGCCAAGCTGCTTCCAGCCGGGCCTTACAAGCCAGACGAACAAGAAACAGGCCGCCGTCATCAGCAGGATATTACAGATCACCGGGGACATCATGTTCCAGCCGAAAAGCACACCCCATAGGATCCAGGGAAATACCAGCACGGGACTCCATGCCGCAAAGGACAGCTTCAGCGCATGGCTTTCATTAAACCCGAAATATCCCTGGGGATATCCGAAATTGACAATCCCCTCCACCTGCTTATAATAGAACAACTCGTCATTCCACTCAGAACAGGGCAGATAAACCTCCGCCAGACTCCTTCCCTGGGCAGCACAGTACACCAGGCAGCACAGCACCGGCAAAAGCGCCAGCAGCACAGCCTTTATCATGGTCAGATATCTTTTGTCCTGTTTCCACCAATCCCTAAACCTGTTCATGCAAAGTCCCTTCCATCCTGTTTCCTCGCATCCTGTTCCCTCGAAGCCGGCTCCAGGTTGACCCTTTCCCTGATCACATACTGTGGCGAATTATTCAGACTGATATAGATCCGTCCGATATACTCCCCGATCAACCCCAGCATCAGCATGATCATACCTCCAAAGAAGACCAGTGCCGCCATGGTGGAACTGAACCCCATAGGCACATCCGGCTTTACCAGCCTTTTAACGATCGTGTAAATTCCATAAGAAAATCCTAATACAGCACAGACTCCGCCAATGCCGGTGGCAATCCGCAGAGGCTTTACGGAAAACGCCGTAAAACCGTTAAACCAGAGTCCCAGCAGCTTCTTTAAGGTGTAACCCGAAGCCCCCTCCTCACGGTCCCTGTGATTGACGATCACATTAGTGATATTCTTCGTGGCACGCAGCACCAGTCCGATCACATAAGGATAGGAATTTTGATACCGGATCATATCCTCCACCACAAACCGCTTGACGGCAAAATAGCTGGACACATACAGATCCGCAGGCTTTCCCAGCATCGTGCGGGTCATCCGCTCATTTACCTTACTGCCCAGGTTCCGAAATGCAGAATGATGTTTCTGGACATATTTCGCATAGACGGCGTCATAGCCCTCCTCCAGTTTATCCAGAAGCTTGTCCACCTCGTCTGCGGGGGTCTGTCCGTCATCATCGAGACATACTACATAATCGCCGGAAGAATGCCTCAGTCCCGCCATCAGTGCCGCATGCTGTCCGAAATTTCTTGCAAAGCTGATCCCTCTGATATCCGAATGCTCCTGACACAACTGCCGTATGGTATCCATCGTATTGTCAGGTGAACAATCATTGACCAGTATGATCTCATATTCATACCGGTTCATCTCCGCCATTTTCTCATTGATCTCTGTCACCACATGGGGCAGTGTATGCTCTGACCGGTAACATGGGATCACAAAACTCAATTTTTTCATCTGTTTCCATTCCCTCTGCCTCTTGATACAACGTCCCTACACGTCATCCTTATACAGCGCCTTTATACAACAGCCGCCATCCACTGAATGTCGCGGTATTCGCCGTCAATCCTGACATCATCCCTCAGAAGCCCTTCCCTGGCAAACCCTGCCTTCTCGTAGCTGCGGATAGCCTGCAGATTGTCGGCAAAAGCACGCAGATATACACGGTGAAGCCCTTCCTCTTCAAAACAATACCGCAGCATCAGCTTTGCCGCCGCCGTGCCGATGCCTCTTCCCCTGGCGTCATCTTCCCCAATAAAGATACCATACTCCGCCTTATTATGTTCCCTGTCGATATCCCTGATATAGACAGAGCCAAGGGGCTTTCCGGTGGCATCATCACAGATGATCATCTGCACTACCTGTCCTGTTTCCACCCTGGTCCGAATCCAGTTTTCATGCCCTTCCCTGGTAAACAGTTCCTGATAGATAAAATTCTTCCTCACAGCATCCTTGTTCCGCCATGCCACGATCAGATCCGTATCCGCCGCAGTCATCAGGCGCAGAAAGATGCCCGCACTTTCATCTCTGTATTCTTTCAAACTGATACCTCCCGGAAATTCCTTCACATTTTCCACCATTCCGACGCAGTCGGCACAAACAATCAATGAACTGGTGCAAAACCGGAAGAACGCTGCCCTTGCGTTCTTCCGTGTGAGAAAGGCGCTGCTCCTGCACCGTAGAAAATCTTCGCGAAGCGGCCTCTGCCGCAAGCGATTAGATTTTCTTCTCACACTGTCCAACCATTACACAGTTCGATCACCCTGGCAATCTCCTCTTCCCTCATCTCCGGGAACAGCGGCAGCGTGACACAATGCTCCGCCAGGTATTCCGCATTG
>CANDMD010000167.1 GCA_947385725.1 uncultured Lachnospiraceae bacterium
GACTATTCCTACACTTCACCGATGAAAGCATTGAAAATACTGGATTTTTTGTTTCGATTATATGTTTACCAGGGAAGCCGTGGGACGTGTTGTTCATCCAATCTGAGCCTCGCAGAAAGGATGATGCTTATGAGTACATATGAAGAATTCATGGTGATTTTAACTGTGGCGCTGCTGATAGTGGCAATTCTGAATCTGAAAAATAAGAAATAGCCGTCCTAACTTTGGTAGAGTTGACGGCTATTTCTTAAAAACCTAATATTTCGCCGGGTTGGGTGAATTGCGCTCACTCTCCGACTTCCTTATTAAGCATATTATAGATGAAATATTTAAAATCGTCAAGGATAAATCAACGTAAAAGTGGGGAAAAAATGTCAAACCAATTTGCAAGAACAGAATTATTATTAGGAAAAAATGCCATGGAAAAGCTGGAAAAATCCCGGGTAGCTGTATTTGGAATAGGCGGGGTAGGCGGTTATGTCTGTGAAGCCCTGGCAAGAAGCGGGGTGGGACATATTGACCTGATTGACCATGACAGGATATCCATGACAAACATAAACAGGCAGATCATTGCCACCCGCAGCACAATCGGAAAGTACAAGGTGGAGGTGATGAAGGAACGTATCCTGGAAATCAATCCGGCAGCGGATGTAAGGATTTACAAATGCTTTTTCCTGCCTGAGAATGCGGATGAATTTCCCTTTGCCGAATATGACTATATTGTGGATGCGGTGGACACGGTGACGGCAAAGATCGGGCTGGTGATGGCAGCAGAGGAGAAGAATATATCGATTATCAGCAGTATGGGGGCTGGTAATAAGCTGGATGCCAGCCAGTTTCAGGTGGCGGATATTTACCAGACCAAGGTATGTCCCCTGGCGAAAGTAATGCGCCGGGAATTAAAAAAGCGGAATATCGAGAAACTGAAAGTGGTATATTCGGAGGAAATTCCGGTGGTTCCTATTTTCTGTGCTGATTTAGATTCTGATTTATGTACTGAATGCCAGGAGACAGATCCGGAACCATCAATGGAAGAGCCATTCACAAAAAAACGAACCGTACCGGGAAGCGTGGCCTTTGTCCCCTCTGTGGCAGGATTGATCATTGCAGGAGAGGTAATTAAGGATCTGGTAACAGTTCAGACAGTCTAAAATTATGTAATGACAGTACATTGAGGGCTAAAGGCTATAGAACGATTCATTTGAAATATCATAGCTACTTTATGCTCTATAAATAGGAAGTCAATTTAGGATGCGTTAGAAATCTTTTTTTATCCTTATTAGCGAATGCTGTAAGGGTCAATTTCCAGGAGTAAAAATATGGTGGATAAAGAGGCTTTTGAATGCGCAAAAAAGAAAATAATCGGTGTGGACAGACAACGGTTTGGCATTGGTACTTTGTCTGAGAAAACAGTACATGCTATTTTAAAGAATTACTATGAGCCTGATGAGGACAGACAGGAAATTCCCATAGAAAATTTCGTGGCGGATATCTATGCGGACGGTGAGATCATAGAGATCCAGACACGTCAGTTTAATAAAATGAGGGAAAAATTGAAATGCTTTCTGCCCTTGTATCCGGTTACGATTGTCTATCCGATACCCAGAGAAAAATGGATTATTTGGATTGACGGGGAATCCGGGGAGTTAAGCCAAAAGAGAAAGTCCCCCTTGAAAGGAAACCCTTATTTTGTTTTTCCGGAATTATATAAGATAAAACCATTTCTCAGGGATCCCAATCTGCGGTTAAAGCTTGTGCTCATGAATATGGAGGAATATAAATTACTGAATGGATGGAGCAGGGACAGAAAAAAAGGCGCCACCCGATATGACAGGATTCCTACGGAACTGGTGGAGGAAGTAGAGATTAACTGTCCTGAGGATTATATGCAGTTTATTCCTTATGAACTGGAAGATGAATTTACGTCAAAAGAATTTGCCCGGGCAGCGCATATCTCTGTTTCCCTGGCACAGACGGTATTGAATATTTTGTATTACATAGGCGTTTTAACCAGAGTGGGAAAAAAAGGAAATCAGTATCTATATACTACGTTGTATTATACTCACGGTCAATGAAATTTACCGTGAGTATCGCGCCAGCCGCAGCCGCAAAGCGGCATATTTGTGAATCTTTAAAGCTCCTTACTTGCATTACTGGTAACGAAATAATAGGCAGCACCATGTTACCGTTCTGTTTACATGAAATGGCAAGGTGTTTCTTTCTTATACAGATGGGAAAAGATAAAATAAATATGCAATGAACTTCAGAGCAAATACTCTGCAATGAGGAAACTGTGTCACTGTAAGTATCTGTCATGAAATGGGCATTTTGTGACGACATGCAGCGCACATGACGGAAAGGAGCATATTTATGATGGAATTTGGCGAAAAGGTAAAAAAAATCAGGGAAGAAAAAGGCATGACACAACAGACCATGGCGGAACATCTGTATGTCACCAGGCAGGCTGTGTCACGCTGGGAATGCGGGGCCCGTTATCCGGACTTATTGACAGCGAAAAAAATATCTAAAATACTGGACGTATCCCTGGATGAACTGTTGTCCGGTGAGGAAATTAAGGAAAAAGTAGAACAGGAACCATTGCTTGCAAAGCCTGTGGAGAATATTTTTCAGACTGTATTATATGCGGCTGTGGCAATGATATATTTGTTATTATGTGTTTTCAGTCTCTATTCCTATCTCAGACCAAATGAGACTTTGGCGGGTACGCCGGCAGAAAAGATCAATATCATAGAGATCAGTTCGGACATAAGCAGGATTGCATATTTTATGGCAGCAGTCCTTGGTCTGATACTGTCCGTAAAAAATAGACTGACGGCGAAAGTGACAGGGTATATTATGTCTGTACCCTATTTGGCGGCATCTTTCTCTTTTTTGGTAACTTATATTGATATGCAGATGAAAAAAAATGGTCATCTGGGTTTTACCGGCTGGCTGGCAGATTTTATCATTCCATTGATATTTGCAGTCATGATACTGTTGTTCTTTGAATGGAAGGAGCGGAGGATACCATTTGAAATCGTTTTGTTGTTATGCATCCTTACAATCGGATATCTGGCTTATGGATATAAAAACAGGTTTCTGCGTTCTACTGATCTGGGCTTTGTTGTGACTACGGTAGGAATGGCAGGTAGGACAGGAATGGCTGCACTGTTGGGATATCAGGCCTATGTTTGGGATAAGAAGAAAAGAACCGCCTATAAGAAAATATAGTAAGTATCAGATAAAAACCCGAAACTGCGGGCGCCAAAATGAGCGTCTTTTGCTCATTTTGTGTGCATTATGTTGCTGTGAGCAGCGAAGCTGTGAACAGTAACGTTATGTAGTATAAAATTCCAGAAAATTTGTTGACATCTCAGGTCTATAGTGATAGACTAGAATTAGTCTATAAGAGTAGACCAAGGAGGTGGAAGCATTTATGGAAAAAGTCTATGAAGGAGAATATCGTTTTTTAAACATTTTATGGGAAAATGAACCCATTTCCAGTCCGAAGCTGGTGCAGCTCTGCAATGAACGGCTGGGGTGGAAGAAGTCCACCACTTATACTGTGATCAAGAAGCTGATTGATAAGGGGATCGTAAAAAATGAAAATACCATTGTATCTGCCCTGGTGACAAAGGAAGAGGTGGACAGACAGGATAGCGAGGAATTACTACAGCGTACCAGTAAAGGCAATATTCCTGCATTTTTTGCCGCTTTCCTGAAGGACAGGAAGTTGTCCAGGGAAGATGCGGAGCATATCAGGCAGATCATTGATCAGATGGAGGATTAGGTATGATGTTGGGGGTAATCAGCAGGCTGTGGAGTATGAGTCTTC
Organism: uncultured Lachnospiraceae bacterium; assembly: GCA_947385725.1. GTDB lineage: Bacteria > Bacillota > Clostridia > Lachnospirales > Lachnospiraceae > Acetatifactor. The sequence continues at coordinate 3,836 of CANDMD010000167.1, forward strand.
AGGCCGGTGTATTAATTCTTGTGGTTTTGGCAGTCAGATTCTTTTTAAGTAAGTATCCGAAGGTATATACGTATTTTTTGTGGATGCTGGTAGGTATCAGGCTGTTGTGTCCTGTCTTTGTGGAAACGCCGTTTAGTTTACAGCCGGAAACACTGCGCCCTGAGGGAATTGTACAGAACGGGGGAAATTTTGAAAAGCAGGGTTTTCTTTTCACGGGACAGACACTGGGAGACCAGGGAACGCAGGCAGGCCTGTCAGGAAAAGAGGATACAAATTCCGGTTCCTTACCAGGAGAACCGGTCAGTCCTACAGAAAGTAATGTAAATGGCACTTTCCCGACAGCCCCGGAAAGGGAGTCCGGCATAAATCATCCAGGTCAAATGGGCTTTCTGAATGATAGGGAAAGAGAAGAAGAGAGTAACAAACCGGATTTTTTCCATAAGATATTTGATTCGACAGCATTTGGTTCCGAAGGAATATTCGGGCTGCTTGCCTTTATTTACCTGGCAGGAACGGGGATATGCGTTTTGTTTTATATGACGCAGTATCTGGTAATGAGACATAGGATTTCCACGGCAGTCAGGGGAAAGGAAAATGTATGGTTCAGTGAAAAGATCGCTTCACCCTTTGTGTTAGGAATCATCAGGCCCAGGATCATCATGCCATATGGTTTGAAGAAGCAGGAGGGTTACCAGATCCTGAGGCATGAACAGACCCATATCAGACACCATGATCCGCTGGTCAGGTTGGCGGGAACCCTGTGTATCTGCCTGCACTGGTGGAATCCACTGGTTTGGCTGGCAGTTTTCAGGATGAACCAGGATATGGAAATGTTCTGTGATGAAACAGTTTTACGAGATGCATCCCCGGAGGAGAAAAAGTCTTACGCACAGACATTGCTTTCCTTTGCGGAAAAACGGAGCGGGCTGTCCGTAGGGCTTGCATTCGGTGAGTCCCATACGGAGAGAAGAGTGCGCAATCTGGCGGGGAAAAGAAAAGGCGGAATTGTAATCACCAGTCTGGTTATGACAATGTCGGTATTTTGTGTGGCGGCGTTTATGACAATTCCTGCCATGGATGCCGAAGGAGCAGATACAGGCATGGATAATCCCGGATCAGAAAATAGGGGAGCGAATGGCGTACAGACAGGAGGCGTGGACGGTAATCATGCAGGCAGCAGTGATACTGTCGGCAATATGCAGAATATGCCGGCCGCCGGGAATATATCTGTTACGCTAACACAGGAGGATAAGGAATACCTGATAGATCTTTGTCCCAAAATTCCTGATTTTGCCGCCGGATCCGAAATGGACACGGTTTTCTGGAGGGAATTCCTGTTCAATTATTATACCAGTGACTTTGACAGGGAGATGGCAGACAGATACGTGGAAGAATGGGGGTATGAGGTTTCTTATGTAAAGGTTAGCCAGAAAGAAGTACAGGACACTGTTGAACAGATATTTGGATCTCCTTTATCAGCCCAGGTGGAAGAGGAACTCAGCCAGGGTCCCAGTGTGTTCCTTGAGGACGGTTTTTATTATATCAGTGTTTCCGATTCCCCTGATTATAAATATGAATATGTGGGTGATACGGATACAGACATATTGAAAGAGGTTGAATTGCTGGAGGGGCTGAATGGCGAAGAGAATTATTACAGTCAGGTTCATCTGTTCCTGATCCCGGCAGATAATGAAAGAGGATTTATCATAACCGGAAAAGACAGGCTTCCTGTACTGCAGGATACGGAGAGCGGCATGATAAAGGAACAATCCTTTGACGTGGAATTTCATCCTCACGGACAGGTGACTTTTGCCGCTTATGCACCAAATACGGAATTGAACCCGGGTGAAGATGTAGCCTTCAAGCTGATCCAGGACGGACAGGTAATATATACCTTTGGAGGATCTGACAGTGGAAGGGATAGGAGTATCTGGAAATTCCAGAATGTGGCAGCAGTCGCGTTTCCTGACCTGAACGGTGACGGCTATACGGATGTGATCACGTTGGTGAATTATAAATCTGCATTTTCAGAGAGTACGATTTCGGAAGCACGTATATACACCGGAAGGGAAGGAAGGTATTTCATAGAGGAAGCCTTCCTGCAGGAAGCATATAATAATTCCCATGACCAGAAGACCATTACGGATGTGGAAAATTTTGTCAGCCAGCCGGATTATCAGGATTATTATATGAGAACCTCTATCTATGGAAGATGGAAAGTGACGGAGCATATTTCTTCTACAGGAATTTCCGCCTTGTCCCAGGAAGAAATAGAAAGCTTTGAAAATACCCAGCTGGAGTATGGAATGTATTGGTATAAGCAAGGTTCCAATGATCCCTGCACAGTGGACCATTACAGGAAAGAAACCGTTACATCCGGTGTGTTTGAGGAAGATTTCAGTACCAGTGTGAGTGCAATGGGAATATCCGCAGCAGAATTTGATTATTATGAGTTGGAAGGAGTACCGGATTCCTCCTCGTTATTCGGACAGTATTTTTACCAGATTGATGCGGACAATGCGTTGGTCTATTACGAGGGAGTATTTTTCCGGGCTATACGCGAATAATGTGAAAAATACTTTTCACTGCTCACAGAAAACTGTGGCATAAGAATTAGGACAATCAAAAAAAGCATATGCAGGAATGCATGTGCTTTTTTCGTTGACAAAATAAATGAAAATGCTAAAATATTTTTAGGATCATGGGGCGATATGAAAGGATGAACGGGGTTATGAAAATCAGAAGAAAAGGTATGAATTCTGCTGTCAATTCCATTTCAAGGCTTGTTGATATGCAGTATGATCCGGCTAACGGAGAATTAAACGATATCCATCAGCGTCTGATGAAGGGTCGAAAGGAATTTGAACAGGCTGTGACCAAAAATATGGATGCAGTGATCCAGATGAGCGCCATGGATTTGACATTGGAGGCAAATGTTGCCATTGTAGAGCAGATCAATAACTCTATTTCAACCGCTGTGAATGAGATCAGCAAATCAGCGGATTCAACGGCGAATATTGCTGCGGAAGTGTCAAGGGCACATGAAAATCTCACATCTACAATCATCGAAGTGGCTGATGAATCAAATAAAATCATGGAAGATATCCGTAATTGTGAAAGTGAACTGACTTCTATCACAGGATTGTCATCTTCTGCTATTTCCACCGCAAGAGAAATGAAAGAGGATATCTATGGACTGCTTGACATAATCAAGCATATGAATCAGGTAATCGAGGCAATTAATTCCATCTCTGCCCAGACCAACCTTCTGGCGTTGAATGCTTCCATAGAAGCGGCGCGGGCAGGAGAAGCGGGACGAGGGTTTGCGGTAGTGGCGGATGAGATACGTGACCTTGCGGACGAGACAAAATCGCTGACCGGCAAAATGGGAGCCTTTGTGACCAGTATCCAGACGGCCTCTCAGAAAAGTTCCGACAGTGTGGATAAAACTGTGCAGGAACTGGAATGCATCAATGAAAATATCCAGAATGTGTGGAAGATTACCGGCAATAACCGCACAGGCATGGATCATATTTCAGATTCTGTTTCTTCCCTGGCTGCTGTCAGCGAAGAGATCAGCAGTTCCATGAATGAACTGGACAGTCAGATGCAGTATGTAAATAATGAGTGTCAGGAATTGAATGAAGATGCTGATTCCCTGACCGTTTCCAGTCATTCTATTGCGGAGCTTGTCGAACCTTCCAAAGCCATTGAAAAGCATCTGGAGGAATCAGCTAAGATTATGGGAGCCATGGCTCAGGATGCGTTCTATATGCTGGATAACCAGATCGTTATCAACTGCCTTAACAGTGCGATAGATGCACATAAGAACTGGCTGAATACCTTGAAGGATATGGCGCAGACTGAAAAGATGAGGGTGCTGCAGACAGACTATACAAAATGTGGGCTGGGACGCTTCTATTATGCCTTTAAGCCTTTAAATCCGAATGTGACAGGGATTTGGAACGGCCTTGAAGAAAAACATAAGCTATTCCATACCTATGGCACGGAAATGATTTCTGCCATAAATTCCGGTCACTTCGGGGAATTACGGCAGATTTATGAGAAAGCGGAAGCCTGTTCCGGTGAATTGATTTCTGATTTTCAGGCGTTGATCCGGATAGTAGAAGATCTGACAAAAGAACATGTCCGGATTTTTCAGTAAATGATAATTGGTGTGCGGAAGTTGTGTAATGAAAGAGGAGTAACTTTATGGAAAAAAGAAAGCAATTGAAAAAAGTCATATATGTTGTGCTGCTTATAATGGCCATCATTATATTATTTCACTGGTATACCACGCAGAACAGAAAGCGTATGGAAGACCGGAATAAAAATTATGCATCGGATTCCGCACATCAGATGGCTGATCATATTGATGAAAAGTTGAACAATGCATTGGATCTGATTACTACTTATACGTTTTTTATAGGAAAAAGCCTGCCGGAACCGGAAATCACCGATGAGATGCTGAAGGAGATAAAAGACAATCTATTATTTGACGCATTAGTATTTACAGATGCGCAGGGTATCAATCATATATCTGACGGCCGTACATCCGATGCCTCCGGAAGGGATTATTATGTCAAGGGTATGCAGGGAGAAACAGGAATTTCCGTAGTGTTCGATTCTGCTTTTTATGACGAGACAATGCTGTGCTTTTATGCCCCTGTCCGGTATGAAGGGGAGATTATCGGTGTCCTCCGGGGTGCGTATCTGGAGATCGGAAGAGCGTCGTGTAGGGAAAGAGTGTTCTGTTGGGTGT
>CANDMD010000168.1 GCA_947385725.1 uncultured Lachnospiraceae bacterium
AGCTGTAAAGTGTCTTCCGGTTGAAGCGTTTTTATATCTTCATAAATTTTTCCATATTTTTTTGCATCACACATAACAGCATCTCTATTAAGAAATCTATATAACCTTGAAATAGATTATAACCCAAATAGCCTGAAATGTTAAGAGATCAGAAAAACTCCGCAGGAAGAACCTGCGGAGTAAATATCCTTGAAATCTTGTGTTCAGTTTGCCTATCTCTTGGAGAACTGAGGCGCGCGACGTGCTGCCTTCAGACCGTACTTCTTTCTCTCCTTCATACGAGGATCCCTGGTGAGATAACCTGCTTTTTTCAGGACCGGTCTGTACTCAGCGTCCACCTGGAGCAATGCTCTCGCAATACCATGTCTGATAGCGCCTGCCTGGCCGGTGTATCCTCCACCGTGTACATTGACGATCACATCAAACTTATCCGTGTTATCGGTAGCTGCCAGCGGCTGGCGGGCAATAACCTTCAGTGTCTCCAGTCCAAAGTACTCATCCATACTTCTCTTGTTGATCGTAACATTGCCTTTACCGGGCACCAGATATACCCTTGCAATGGACTTCTTTCTTCTGCCTGTACCGTAATATCTTTCAGTCTTAGCCATGATTTATTCTCCTCCTATCCCTTAGAATGCCAGTACTTCAGGCTTCTGAGCCGCATGCGGGTGCTCAGCTCCTGCATAGACATGAAGCTTGGTGTACATCTGTCTTCCTAAAGGTCCCTTGGGAAGCATGCCCTTGACAGCCAGTTCAATCACCTGCTCAGGCTTCTTGGCTAACTTCTCGCGCAGGGTAACTTCTTTCATACCGCCTACATAATCGGAATGATGATGATAAATCTTCTGATCCATCTTCCTGCCGGTCACTTTGATCTTCTCAGCATTGATCACGATCACGTAATCACCGCAATCCATGTGAGGAGTAAAAATAGGCTTATTCTTTCCTCTCAACACCTTGGCCACCTCAGATGCAAGGCGTCCAAGAGTCATATCTGCAGCATCTACCACATACCACTTTCTATCGATGGTAGCAGGACTTGCCATAAAAGTTTTCATGATATTTCCTCCGTATTACTGTTGTCATTGGATCAGTTTCAGCAGATCCATTCCTGTCCGGCTTCTCTCCCGCTCCACAGATGTCCGGCTGCGTTACAGGGAGTCCACAGGACTTGTTTTCTATCATTTCAAACGCTTCGCCGGGGCTTTTGGCTCAGCATTTAGAAACACTGTCACACAGTTTTAAATTATATGATAAGATTGATCGCCTGTCAACTTCTTTTTTCATTTTAGCAACAGCATTTCTGAGTAGGCCATGATGAACGGTCCGCTGCCTTTGCCCTCATCGGTCAGGTAAAACTCCGGATCCTGATAATTGTCCGTATTGTTGGCCGTGGCCTTAAAATAGATGTCATGCAGGCCATCCTCATCCAGTTTCTCTTCCGCCATGGCGACAAAAGCCTTCACCGCGGCATCCGTGTAGGATTCGTCCAGCCAGCCGTTGCGGACGCCCTTTAAGATCGTGTAGACCATCATGGAAGTGCCGCTGACCTCCAGGCGGTTCGTCTCCGTGACTTCCCAGTCCGCCACATTTGCCCATAAGCCGCTCTCGCCCTGGTATTTCAACATGCCGTCCACGAAAAGCTTCAGGGCCTTTTTCCGCTCCTCCATATACTCCTCGGGAAGCGCCTCCATCACATCCACCATTGCCATGCCATACCAGCCCATGGCACGGGTCCAGTGATATTTACAGAGATCCTCCGAACTGTTTGCCGCATGCCAGTACATGCCGTCGGGAGCAAGCAGTGTCTCCTTCACCCAGTCCAGCCTCTCCTGCACCAGGGCAAGCTGCCCTGCATCCCCCGTCTCAGCGGCATAATGGGAAATAAACGGCTGCAGCATATAGATACCGTCCAGCCATACTTTATATTGGGGCGCTTTGTCATCCGCCCAGCCATGCCAGTAGTTATGTCCCAGGTCCTCTTCCGTGTACTCCAGGGGCACAATATGACCAGTGGTGTTAGTATATGTAGTGTCTGTCAGATCCCGATACAGATCGGCACAGATCTGGAGATAGTCCTCCTCCTTTTCGGATATGCCCACGCGCACCATCAGGGCCGCCGTTTTATAACAGTCCGCGCCATGGCGGTCCACATAGCCTGCCAGATTGGGGGACAGGGATTTATGTCCGTCCGCATCCTCCACGATCATGGCGTCCAGGTACTCCTTTATATAATCAAGGTAAGCAGCATTCGCCTCCGGATCCGTCTCATAAATGTCATAAAGTCCCTCCATGACAACACCGTTATAATAACTCCAGTCATACAGATAGGGTTTGTCACCGGGCGTGCGCTTCTCATTGTCCCAAGTGAAATATTTCTTTTCATCCGCTACGATTTCCGCAGGCACATTCTCTTTAGATTCGATGGTAAGTGACCTGATATAAGCCTCCGCCTTCTGCATTGCCGCGTCAATTCTTTCCTGTGTCATACTTTTCTCCTCGCTTTCCTGTGACAATATATCATCCTTCTGATCCTCTCCGGCCATTTCCCGACTTTCCCGGATCCCGTTCCCTATGCCGGCTGTCGGCTGGGGAACTGATTCCTCTGCCCGGCCGGCCTGGGCGGACTGTCCGGCCGGCCTGCCGCAGCCTGTAACCAGTACCGATCCCAGCAAAAAGAGTGCTCCCAGCTTTCCTCTCTTACGTGCCATAACCTATGATTCCTCCCATTCCCTGCAGTTCTTACCTCTTCCCGGAAAGCACTGACAGAATCAGCACTTCCTCAGAGTTTACGGCTCGGGAAACGCTATCATCAACGTTTTTGTAAGTCTACTCAAAAAACTCATACCGCATCAGCATCAGGCCGTTTGCCGGCGCCGTAGGGCCGGCTGCACTGCGCTCTCTCGCCTCCAGGATATCTGTCATGCTCTCCGGAAGCCTCCTGCCCTGGCCTGCCTCCAACAGAGTCCCCACAATGATCCTCACCATGTTATACAGGAAGCCGTCCCCGCAGACCCTGACCACCAGATCCGCCCCCTGCTCCTCCACCTGGAGGGAATGAATCGTCCTCACTGTACTCTCCACCTGGGCTCCCGTCTGGCAGAAACTCCTGAAATCATGCTCACCCTCCAGATAAGCGGCAGCCTCCTGCATTTTCCCCACATCCAAATCCGCATAAATAAAATGAGAATACAGCCGCTTTACAGGCATGGGAAACTCTCCCCGGTAAATCCGATATTCATAGGTCTTACGGCTTTTCACATGCCTGGGATGCCAGTCCGCAGGGACTTCTTCCGATTTCTGGATCCGGATATCCTCCGGCAGGCGCTGGTTCAGGGCGTACGCTATCTTCTTCCCCGGCATCTGATGGCTGGTGTCAAAAACCGCCACATTGCCCATGGCATGAACCCCGGCATCCGTCCTGCTGGCGCCGATCACCTCAATGGGTTCCCCCAGCAGTTCCGTCAGGCATCTGTTCAATTCTGATTCTATGGTCATCCCGTTCTTCTGAATCTGCCACCCGTGATAATTTGTTCCGTCATAGGCTACCACCAGCCTGATCCGTTTTCTTTGTTCCATCCATATTCCTCTTTTTTATTCCTTGTCTGCAGTTCGTTTCCCTGAACAGCTCCATGTCCCATCTGAACTATTGCAACAGTTCAGCCTTCGGCCAAACTGTTAAAGACTATTTCCCCTTTCCCCGAAAAACGTCCCTTATGTTTCCAATCCGCTGTCCTGCAAGATCCCATCCCGTCGCTGCCAGAGGGATCATATAGATAATATACGGAAACACATACCTGGACATGGCTTCCCAAAGCAGGGTAAAGAGAAATCCCCCAAAAATAATGATGAGCGGCAGGTATTGACAAAACGAAACATTACCCCTCCCCAATAGCGACAGGCAGTACAGCAGAAAACCAGTATAAAGCAAAAACTGATACTGGTTCATCAGTTCCCTCGCCAGTGCGGCATATTTCCCCTCCTCCGACACAATGTCCCTGACCGGATGCTGCGGCGGCAGAATAAAATTGCGGTTCTCCATAAAACAGTTCAATGTCGGGTCGTTCCACTGCACTAAAAGTTTCCCCTTGTAAAAGTCCTTCGCGCTCATTCCCGCCCCGGTCACAAACATTTTCACCCTGTCCCGGATAAACTGTCTTGCCTGCAGACGCGTCGCTTCCGTGTCATAGCCGCAGCCTGCTAGAAGCTGCACTTCAAAGCCGTTATACGTGCCATAGCCAAGTTCCCCATATTCATCCATTCCCATGGCGATGGTCGCCTCCGGGGGAAGCCCCTGGTCCAAGGCTATTCCCGAGATTTTCTCATAATAGGCAACATTTACCTTACCTGCCAGTACAACCGCCAGAAACAGGGAGACCGCAAACAGGATGAGCTTCAGGTTTTTCCTTCGTACACTGTATAGAAAAGCTACCATACCAAAGGCAATCAGCAGGACGGGGAAATTTCCCCTTGCCATATTTCCAATGACCGCGCTGGCCGCCATGGCAGGCCATGCACTGATATTCCCTCGCTTCAAATAGCACAGCGCAGCCCAGATAAACAGCATTCCCGCCGTTGCAGATATTATCTCGCCGTATACATATGGGGTGTAGCAAAGGAGGGGAAAACAAAATACTGCCAAAAGGAAATATCCAATCAGCGAAGCCCTCGAGGCATTCAACTCCTTCAAAACCTGAAATCCCGCGTAAATAATCACAGGAATACACAGGCAATTGAAAAACTGGACCGCCATGTCATCCGTTGTTCCCGCCAGAAAAAATATAATACGGAACAACGTAATAAGGCCAAAATGCTGCTGGTAGATTCCCAGATACCCGTTTGGCCGCAGATCCGAATAATCTCCGTTACGCATATGTTCCATGCAATCCAATACCTGCCGCGAGTCATCCATCGCATAAAAATTTCCGGACGCCACCCAGATGAAACTGCAAAGTGTCGCACACAGCATCACCGCGCCCAAGGCAAAGCGACAGCCTCCTTCCCTGCAAATCTCCCGCTTTCTCCTCCGGGCTGCCAGGATTACGATCAGGAACACCGCCGCCGTCAAGAAATGCAGTGCCAGCGAATCCCGGGTTTCCAACATGGCTACCCCATTGGGCACCGTGATCTGACGTATGGAATAGCATGTACTATAATACGTCAGGAAAAATGCCATTATCGTACATATGACTGCCAAAGAATACCCCAGAATCTTCTTACACCCTACTACGCCCGCTTTCATATCCTTATCCTTCCCAATCCGATGCTCGCCGCCAGATAAGCCAGAATACACAGATATGCGATCCTGTCGCGCCTCTGATAGATCAGGGGCTTCATTTTTGTCCTGCCCTCCCCGCCGCGGTAGCACCTCGCTTCCATGGCCATGGCAAGGTCATTGGCACGGCGGAACGCAGAAATAAACAATGGCACCAACAATGGAACAAGGGCCTTTGCCCGCCTGATCAGGTTGCCGCTCTCGAAATCCGCCCCCCTGGCAATCTGGGCTTTCATAATCTTATCCGTCTCCTCCAGCAGGATTGGAATGAACCGCAGCGCAATGGACATCATCATGGCCACCTCATGCACCGGCACCTTAAACACTTTCAGGGGACGCATTCCCCTTTCCATACCGTCTGTCAGATTGTTGGGTGTGGTGGTCAGCGTCATGACGGAGGACCCGATCACCAGCATCATCAGCCTTACCGCCATGGTAAACGCCGTCTGCATGCCTTCCCGGGTAATCGTCAGTTTCCACAGGGTCACCAGCGGTTCACCCGGCGTCAGGAACAAATTAAACCCTACCGTTATAAGCAGTAAAAAAAGAATTGCTTTCATGCCCTTCACCATAAATTTAAAGGGCACATGGGAAAGCTTGATCACCATTGCCAGAAAAACGGCGGCAATGGTATACCCTATGAAATTGCGGAAAAAGAACAGTGATATAATATACAGCAGCGTCCCGGCAAGCTTCACCCTGGGATCCAGCCTGTGAAGTACCGAATCTGTCTGGTAATATTGTCCTAATGTAATATCTCTGAGCATCTTTTCTATCCTTTTAAAGCCTTTAACACAGTGTCCGCAGCCTCTTCAATAGTAGTGGCATTGACGTCCACGTCAAGTCCCCTTCTTTTCAGTTCATGCAGGACATAAGTCACCTGGGGAGCCGCAAGCCCCACTTCCTCCAGTTCCTTATAATGGCTGAACACCTGTCTGGGGACATCATCGTACAGGATACTCCCCCTGTTCATGACAATGATGCGGTCCACATATTCCGCCACATCCTCCATGCTGTGGGATACCAGAAGGATCGTCATTCCCGTTTCGGTCTGCAGCCTCTTGATCTGGTGCAGGATCTCATCCCTTCCCTTAGGGTCGAGCCCCGCCGTCGGTTCGTCCAGGATCAGCACTTCCGGCTTCATGGCCAGCACTCCCGCAATGGCCACTCTCCGCTTCTGGCCGCCGGACAGTTCAAAGGGTGACTGGTAAAACAGTTCGTCTGGAAGCCCCACCTTCCTGAGCGCATCATAGGCACGAAGCTCCGTCTCCTTTTTATCCAGCCCCAGATTTTTCGGTCCGAAGCATACATCCGAAAACACATCTATCTCAAACAGCTGGTGTTCAGGATACTGGAACACCAGCCCCACCCTGCTCCGCAGCTTCTTCATATCGAAGTCCTTGTGGTAGATATCTTCCCCGTTAAAAAAAATATGCCCCGAACTCGCCCTGATCAATCCGTTCAAATGCTGCATCAGGGTGGACTTGCCCGACCCGGTATGTCCGATGATCCCCACAAACTGGCCGTCCGGTATGGTCAGGCAGATATCGTCCAGTGCTTTTACGGCAAGGGGGGTATCCGCCCCATATATATAATTCACATGATCCAGAATAAGCGACATTCTATCTAAATTCCCCTTTTCCCTTCAGGCACCAGCGCATCCGCAAGTTCCTCTGTCGTCAGAATACCGTCAGGCAGCGCCAGTCCGCGCTTTTTCAGTTCATGCGCCAGCAGTGTCACCTGGGGCACATCCAGGCGCAGTTCCTGAAGTTTCTCCACCTGGGAGAAGATGTGTTTCGGCGTTCCCTCCATGGCAATCCTGCCGCTGTCCATGACGAAAACCCTGTCCGCGTGGATAATTTCCTCCATGTAATGAGTGATCAGTATGACCGTGACGCCCTCCACCTGATTCAGGCCTCTCACAGCGCGGATCACTTCCTTGCGTCCATTGGGATCCAGCATGGCGGTAGGTTCATCCAGCACAATGCATTTCGGATGCATGGCAAACACTCCGGCAATGGACACTCTCTGCTTCTGACCTCCGGACAGCTTGTTGGGAGAATATTTGCGGTAGGCATACATGCCCACAGCCTTCAGGCTCTCCTCCACACGTTCCCATATCTCTTTCGTGGGCACTCCCATATTTTCCGGTCCAAAGCCCACATCCTCCTCCACCACCTGGCCGATGATCTGGTTATCAGGATTCTGGAACACCATCCCCGCTGTCTGGCGGATATCCCAGGTCTTGTCCTCCCGGGAAGTGTCCATCCCGTCCACCCAGACCGTTCCCTCCGCAGGTGTCAGAATGGCATTGATGTGTTTGGCCAGGGTGGATTTACCCGATCCGTTATGACCCAGAATAGCAATAAACTGACCCTGTGCAATATCCAGGCTTACATGATCCACAGCCGTGGTGATCCCCTCCACATTGCCTTCCTCATCGCGCCTGATATATTCATATACTATTTCCTCTGTCTTTACAATCCCCATAATGCGTCATTTCCTTTTACATATCTGGATTCCATTATAGTAAATAAAGCACAGAATTACAAGCAAAACCGACGAAACCGATCCACCGGCATAACCCATCCAATCATTCAGCCCCGTCAGTGCCAGGCGGCTTGGGGGTGGGGAGGAAGGGACGGCGCAGGGGAGACAGGGGTACTTTCTGCGACGGCTCGATAGGCGTTCCGATGAGCCTTATGCACGTCGATGTTCGCCTGAGGGGCTCTCATCGCCGAAGTCTCCTCTCCACATCTCACTCACGCCGCAGAAAGTACCCCTGCCTCTCCTGCGCCTGTTTCCTGTAAGTTTTAATGTATATAGATCGATCCCTCTTTACATTGCATAATCGTAGTAACTCTTTAGAGCCAATTTTAAGAATATTGCAATCATATAGGTGAAAATATTTTGAGTTTCATTGGATCTTGGTTGATACGATATGTGCCAAGAAAAGATATAGCGGCTTTTTGTCCATGCAAACATGGTCATTTGTCCTACATAATTATAGATTGCGGAAAGTCAGGCGGCGACGTGCTGTCCTGCCCTAGGCGGACTTTGGGGGGCGTCCTTAGCGGAGATGAAATCCACTGCCTACGTAGACTATGGCGCGAAGACGCAATTCGCGCCATAGGGACGGTTGGTTTTTAACCGTCCCGTAGTCGTAGTTCATGACAATAGAAGACTCGCGAAGAGAGGATTCTATTGTAGGCAGTTAGTTCAGATCCGCGTTGCCCCGTCCGCATAGGACAGGACAGCATGGCG
>CANDMD010000169.1 GCA_947385725.1 uncultured Lachnospiraceae bacterium
TGGCGCGAACAGCGAGTGCTGATTACTCAGGAATTAATGCAATGATGTACTAGGGTCAATGGATATCTGTACCTGTCTCCCCCCGCATCTTTTCAACAAATGGAGCGGGATCGCGCTCCATTTCCACCATAGTCTCAAAGGACTCCAGAAGCAGCCGCTGCTGCCTGTATCGGTTCATCTCGTCCGGGCGATCCATATACAGCTTGAAGTGATCCACCTGCCACACCAGCACATCTGCCAGCGTATAGCCCGCCACACTGTATCTGCAAAGGAAATTATGGTAATCGTGGTAATAGGCAAGCTCCTGCAGCAGTCCCTCCGAAGCCCTGATGCCCTGCCACAGTTTCTCCCCGTACTCAGGCTTTTCGCCCGCCTGTTCTGCCAGGTTCAGCACAAACTGATGCAGAGTGGCCAGCGCCTGCTCCAACTGATTGTTTTCTTCCATATTCACTTCTTCCATATGAACCGCCTCCTGTAACGCATCCCTATAAAACACTTTGGGGGTGTTTCGCATTCTTCCCTGACAAAACACAGTTTCTCTTTTGACAATTAGTTAAAAAGCCTGAAAGCATATGCTTCCAGGCCTATCGCAGGGGAAGAGAGGATCGAACTCCCATCAACGGTTTTGGAGACCGCCGCACTACCATTGTACTATTCCCCTATGGCTTCGCCATCACTGACGAAAGCTATTATAACACAGTCACCCTCACTTTAGCAAGCAGTTTTTTATGATCCGTTGAATTATTATCCTTTAATCTTATCAAGTTCCGTAATGTTTACACCCGCCGCGGCAAGAATTACCTTTAATTCAATATATCGGTCATACATCATCTGGTAAGTCGCCTCATCGTTATTCCTTTTGGAAGATAACATCCAATTTTGCAGCCTGGAAAATTCAACCACGGAATCTTTTACAATATCTGACACACCCGGCATATGCTCACCTGCTTTCTATAAATGTATACTGATTTTTGTGGTATCTATCCTAATTATAACAAGCCCCATACGACATGTAAAGCCTTTTCAAAAGCCTTATCCCTTTTGCGAGCCCCAGGACCAGATCTCCACATACTTCTCCATCTGCTCCTTTACCCTTTCCGGCTCTCCCTCTGCCACAGCCCCTATCAGGGTAAAGCTATTCACGCCGCTTCCTGCAAAGACCTCAAAGCCCTCTGTGATGCCGGCGGCCATCCCCACATGCCGCAGCGTTCCATTGCCCTGGTAAACAGCCAGATTCCTCACGGGATAAATAAATTCCTTCAATTTGGACAATCCGCTTACTGACGAAAGCCCGTCCTCATTTTCCGCAGGCCTTGTCAGATGGAACTCCGCCAGTGCACACAGTTCTTTCAGGAAATCCAGATCAGCCAGTTCACTGTCCCACAGATCCAGCTTTTTTAAATGCTTCATTCCGCTGAAAAACGCGGCATCCCGCAGTCCCATCTTCTCAATACGGAGTTCCTGCAGCGACTTGAAGGAAGCCAGATCCCCTATATTAAAGTCCGTCAGTGCCCTCACCTGAAGGCACTTTAAAGGCATCAATCCGCCCAGCTGCGCCAGCCCGGCTCCGCTCATCACATTCAGACCCAGTTCCTTCAACGCAGGCGCACCGGAAAGCGCTGACAGATCCCCGCCCTCAAAGGTACACCCGGCAAGGATCAACCGCTTCAGCTGAGGCATCCGTGCAAAAGCTTCCGGATTGGTAAGACGACCGTCATGCAGGATCAGTTCTTTCAAATTCCACATATCAGCAAAAGGAGTACAGTCCAGTTTCTTCTCCTGGAGCAGCATCTTCTTCTCTTTCTCCAGAATGCCCGCAGATACGCAGGAGCATTTGTAAACTCTTTTACGCTTTGCCGGACAGTTCAATCAGTCTGTCCAGCAGATCCGGAAAAGACAGGCCGATCCCCTTCATCATGTTGGGATAACGGCTGTGGGAAGTGCACCCGGGAATCGTATTCACCTCGTTAAACACGATTTCCCCATCCGGCCGCAGGAACATATCCACTCGGGCAAAGCCGGAACAGCCCAGTGTCCTGTATATGGTCACGGCGGTCTCCCGGACACGTCTCTCTGTCTGCGGGTCGATCCGGGCGGGCATATGGATCCTGGATGTTTTCAGGGTATATTTCTCCGTATAGTCAAAAAAACCTTCCGACAACTCGATCTCGTCCACCCTGCCCACAGTCAGCGCTTCATTGCCCAGGACGGCACAGCCTACCTCGAAGCCTTCCACGGCCTCCTCCACAGTCACTTCATTGTCATGTCCGAAGGCCGTCTCTATGGCCGCACCTAGGTCAGCCTCCCTGAGCACTTTCGTGATCCCGAAGGAGGATCCCGCCCGGACAGGCTTCACGAACAGAGGATAGGAAAGCCTGCGGGAAATTTCCCGCAGGGCTGCCTCCCTCTCATGCGGTCTGAAGGTCACTGCCTTCGGTACTGCCACCCCGGCAGTGCGTACCAGCACATGCGCCCTTCCCTTATCCATGCAGAGAACAGAGGAAACCATATCGCAGCCTGCCACAGGGATTCCCGCCAGTTCAAACAGCCCCTGCACCGTACCGTCCTCCCCGTTCTTTCCGTGCAGCACGGGAAATACCAGATCCACTTTTACCAGGGCCGCCGTACCGGCAAAAGTTCCCTCCCCTTTCCCCGCAGCAAATTCCAGCAGTCCTCTCTTCGAGCGGCTCACGGACACGGCCACGGGCGTCAGGCAGGCGCCGTCCTCACACCATGTATTGTCCGGGATTTTCTCAAGTTCTCCCCTGTAGCGATACCAGTCCCCCTCCCTGGTAATGCCGATCATGATAATATCATATTTTTCTGTATTCAGATTCTCCAATACGGAAAATGCCGACTGCAGCGACACTTCATATTCCGTTGAATTTCCCCCGAATAAGACTGCTATTGTTTTCTTCCGCATATGATAACCAAACCTTTCCACAGAAACTGATTTTAACCAGCCTCCTGCAATGATCTCCATCAAAAAGGCACTCCCGCCCCTGATACCCATACTGTACCAGAGCCGGAAGTGCCTTTTATTCACATAAAATAAATCTTTTCCTAATTTTGTCACAGGAAAATCTTACGAAATTCCTAACCAACCGCCGCCAATGTGCTGACCTGTCCCTTTTCCGCCAAATGGCATCGTGTCAAATCTGCCACAAATTGTGACGCACAGCTGACAGAAAGCAATTTTCAAACACGCCCCGGTACACTATATAACCACCTCAAATTCAATGATCTCATTCTCACTTCTGGCTGTTATCATGCCGCCATGGGATTCCACAATCTTCTTAGCAATGGCAAGTCCCAGCCCTGCGCCGCCGCTTCCGGAGCTTCTGGCGCTGTCCAGACGGTAGAACTGTTCAAAAATGCGTTCCAGCTTGTCCGGAGGAATGGTATTCCCATGATTGGAAAAAACAATGTGCACATTCCTCTCCTCCTGCGTCACCCTGATCGTGATCTCTTCCTCCTCAAAACTGTAGTTAACCGCATTACGCAGCAGATTGTCAAACACGCGCTGCATCTTATCCACATCACACTTTATCATGATGTCGGGCGCAGCCTCCAGCGTACATACCAGATTTTTCTCCGAAAGCATGGGCTTGAACTCATAGGCAAGCTGTTCCAGAAGACGTGTCAGATTTACCCTGCTGTACTCCAGCCCAATATTGGTCAGGTTAAACCGCGTGATCTCAAAGAACTCATTGATCAGATCCTCCAGACGCTCCGCTTTCGCCAGGGAGATGGACAGGTATTTCTCCCGCAGTTCCTCCGAGATCTGCGCTTCGTCGCGCAGCAGGGTCAGATAGCCGATCACAGAGGTCAGCGGCGTTTTCAGATCGTGGGCAAGGTATACCACAAGGTCGTTTTTCCGTTGCTCCGCCAGTTCCGCCGCCAGTTTCCGCTGCCCCAGGGTGTGTATGATGTGGTTGATCTTCTTCTCCGTGGCCGCCAGCTCCACCGGCAGGGCGACGTCACCGGAATTCTCCTGCACCAAGACATCTATCGCCCCGTTGATCTCATTAAAGTATCTGGTAAAATTTTTTAGGTAGACCCGCATGACGATCAAAAAGATCAGCAGCGCGCCCAGCATAAAAAACAGGGATTCATTATTGCGGAATACGCGCTGGTACACATCCAGCGACTGACGGTAATCTCCATAGATGTACAAATTTAAAAAGCTGACTACCGTGTTGGCAAAATGCCCCCGCCACAAAAAGTTATATAATGCCCATATCCCTATCACAGCGGCAAACATCAGAAGAACCGTCTGCATAAATAACTTTGTGCGAAAGGGACGATATTCGTCCCTGCGATTCTTTCCGATCCCGCCGATACGCTTATTTCCGCTTCCCTGCCCGCTCCCGCCACTCAGTTGCTTCCACCTTAATCTATTCAACAGTATACCCCACTCCCCACACGGTCTTTATGAATTTCGGGTTCTTCGCGGGCTCTCCCAGCTTCTCCCTCAGCTTGCCGATATGCGCCATGACGGTATTATTGTTGTCCAGGAACTTTTCTCCCCAGACATTTTCAAATAATTCCTCCGACGAGATCACCTTTCCCCTGTGCCCGCACAGATACCAGAGTACGGAAAATTCCCGCGGCGTGAGCATGACTTCCTTTCCGTACAGGGTGCACTTATGGGTATCGTTGTTGATGACCAGTCCATGGATATCATACTCCGACGCCAGTCTGTCCTTCCCCTCCATGCCCGCCGCAGTATTATAGTGGACATACCGGCGCAGCTGTGTCTTCACCCTGGCTGCCACCTCCAGGGGATTAAAGGGCTTTGTGATATAATCGTCGGCGCCCATGGTAAGACCCATGATCTTGTGGGTGTCCTCCGTCTTCGCCGTCAGCATGATAATGGGGAAAAAGTACCGCTCCCTGATCTTCTGGCAGATGTGGAAACCGTCCAGGTCCGGAAGCATCAGATCCAGGATCGCCAGATCAAACTTCTCCGCCTCAACACACTGCAAAGCCTCAATGCCTCTGTAGCATTTACGCACTGTGTAGCCGTCGTTTTTCAGATAGATCTCCAGCAGATCCGCAATTTCCTTTTCATCGTCAACAATCAGAATATTCCCGTCCATAAACAATCCGTCCTCCTCCGGGTACGGGCGCCCGGAATCCTCCCTGTACCTGCTACGAATTATATCACCTGGGGAAGACTGTTTGCAAGTAACAGTTCAGCCATGTCGCCTGTCTGGGGATTTCCACGCAAAAGACGCGTGAAAACGCCCCGCGGGAATACATTACGCGTTACTTTTCCCCGTCACCTGAGCCCCTGTCCCGGCGGCTGCCGAGACAGGCCAGAACCGCAAATACCATGACCGCCGCCCCGATAAATACAAACACCCTTGTCAGTCCCAGATGATCCGCCGCCATGCCCGCAAGGGGGAACATCACAATCATCGCCACAGAAAAGAACATACTGTTCACGGAGATCAGGGTGGCCCGCTGTTCGGACGGAATCAGCTGGTTCAGCGAATCGGACTGCACGGGGTACAGCGCGGAATTGAAAAAGCCGGCAGCGGAAAAGGCCAGTATGGATACTGCCATATTCTCCAGGCTGTAGCAAAGGAACGCCGCCGCGATCACAATTGTCCCTACAGATACAATTTTCTTTTTATATCTGTGATAAAGTCTTTCGCTCATCACAGCCCCCAGACAGGAAGCGCCGCTCATCACCAGCAGTATCAGGCTGATCCTGACCTTATTGTAGCCATGTTCATAATAATACTGCTGGCTATAGAAGAACAGGAGTGTCTGGGATGCGAAGACGACCGAATAGAAAAGAATAATTCTCAATATCCTGGCATCCGACTTCAAAATGCGAAAACTCGTTCTGAAATGGGACGCTGCGAGTTCTCCTATTGCCGCCTGCCTTATTTCCTGTCGGCCGCAGGGCGCTTCCGTCAGGAAGATCACGGGGATCAGGGAGAGAACCGCAATGGTCACACAGGCGCCATAGCACCAGAGATAGGAGTAGTCCGCAAGGATGCCGCCGGTCACCGTGGCAATCCCCTGGGACACCTCCAAAATAACATTCAGCCGCCCATACACGCGCACATACCGCTCTTCCTGACCGATATATTTCATACTGTCGTATACAAGCGCCTCCTCCGATCCGGAATTAAGATTATTTCCAAGTGCCTGTACGATAAAACTCAGTGCAAACAGTCCGAAGCTTCCGGAAAACAGCATCAGCATACAGGAAACCGCTATGCATACCCTGCTCAGAACCATGCTTCTCTTTCTTCCCAGCAGATCCGCCACCGCCCCGGAGGGGATCTCGCAGAGTATACTGGTGGCGTGATAGATCCCTTCCAGCAGTCCTATTTCCGCCAGGTTCAAACCGCAATATGCAAGATACAGTACCCAGATGGAACTCTGCATATTCAAATTGGTGATGAAGGTGCTGATATAATCCAGCCCGATATTTCTTTTCAGCTTTGTCTGTAATTTATTTGTTTTCGCATTCATAGGTAATTCCTCTCTCCACTCAATCAATTGAACACTCTGATTTGCAATCTGTTCCAGGGCATCAGCCAAATACTCCGCAACAGACAGATTCATTGTCTGTGGAAATCAGCACCATGCCCTGTCACCCCATTGGGCAACAAAAAAACAGCCTGCCCTTACGCAAATCGCTTACATAAGTCAAACTGTCCTGGAATCACTGCGAAAACTTCATGTGAAGAGTCCGTTTTTATCCGGAAAATCTCCTAAAAAAGAGCGCAGTAATCCCGTAAACATGAATTTATGCATGTTTTTGAGACTGAACTGCTGCTGTAAATCGGCGTATAACCTAACCCGTTCATCCTGCACCCTCCTTCCACTAAGTATATTTCATTGTATCACTGTGTCTTAAGAATTGCCATCACTTATTTCAACATCCTTCTGCTGTTCCCGAGTAACAGTTCAGTCATACGGCACCGCGAAGTCAAAATTGCTTTTCTGTGCAATCTTGCGTTCCCGGTTCCTGTCAAAGGCGAAGCAACCTTCTGCATGTTTTTCAGAACCTTTAAAGGGACTCCTCTTTTACAATGACATCCTTCCCCTCGTATTCCCCACATATATAAGGGATCTGACACAACACATTTTTCACATCCTCAAACAGCACGCTTTTGCGGGGAAGCTGCATTTTCAGGTTATAAACGGTCTGATTCAGATTGGAATAGATATCTTTCTCCTTTTCCATCTCCTCCTGGATATTCCCCGCCTTTTTCCGGGCTGACTGTGCATGTGCCACCGTTTTCCCTGTCCTGTCCCTGACCTCCTGGGCAATGGTATTGAAATCACGTATGGCGCTCTGTGTATCCTGGGCGCTTTCCACATTACTGTCCAAAAAAACGACAGCGGAAATTCCTTCCGCAAAACTGCCATTCTCGTTAAACATAAACCCGGTGGTACCCATCATCTGTACATCTGGCAGCGCCCCGTGCAGTTTTTCGCTGATTTCCCCGAACCGCCTGTCGTCTGCACAGTACACGATGAACGTACAAACCTTTAATTTAGCAGCCACTGCATCAACGATACTGTCCACACTGCCGCTTTTGTACACTGTCTCCGTACATTTCTCCTTTTCTGGTCTGGTTAACCGTACCTGTGTACATTGTAGCACAAATAGCCGCATTATTCATTAAAAAAATTCCATCTTTCCGATTTCCCACAAAATCTGCTGGATTTCCGCCAATATCTGCTCCGCGCTTTTTTCATTTTGAATGAAGCTGGCATCCATGCCATACTGCCTGATCTTGTCCACCCATTCCAGGACATCACTTTTGGCTTCCCCCTGTGCCTCCGCCGCATAATATATGTATGCAAGTTCATTCTCCACATTAGTGTTAAATACCGCAGGATCATCGGAATTTACCGTAACGAACACATTATGTCCCTCTCCCTTCCTGCTATTTAAGTTAAAGATAGGATGCTGCCGCATATGGGAAAAATCGCCAATGGTAAGATTCGAAGTGGGATTTTCCTCAATATAAATCCCTCTTTTTTCCACTTTATCAATCAGATAATTCTGCAACGCCTTATAGACTTCCGCATCATCCCCCTGTACAGGAACCAACTCAATCTTACTGTGCCTGTTTTCGAATAAAGGGCAGTAATTCGTCATCAGGAGTTTTTCTTCTGTCCATGTGCCATAACATTTTTCTTCCAATGTTCTGTCAATGCTCGGATCATCTGCCCTTTCATACATGCCCCGTTTCTGCTGTTCTCTTTTTTCCTCGTCTAAAAGTTTTTGTATGATTTTCTCATGATCCGGATCAAACTTCTTCTGATATGCATGATAAAGCATTCTGACGTTGAGAGACTCGGAATGTCCGTATATTTCCGATGCAAGATCCATGATCCTGTTCTCCAGGACTTCCAGCTTGACCGGCAGTTCCAGGCCACAACACGTATTGGTTCCCCACATCCATAAAAGGTTTTCCAAATGTTCCAAGATCGGAAGAGCGTCGTGTAGGGAAAGAGTGTTCTGTTGGGTG